>JAFSDF010000245.1 GCA_017436375.1 Clostridia bacterium
AGCAGTATCCTCATGAGCTTTCGGGCGGTATGAGACAGAGGGTTATGATTGCTATGGCTCTGGCCTGTGAGCCCGACATTCTCATCGCCGATGAGCCTACCACTGCTCTCGACGTTACTATTCAGGCACAGATTCTGGAGCTTATGAAGGACCTCCAGGAGGAGCTCGGAATGGCTATTATTATGATTACACACGACCTCGGTGTTGTGGCACAGATGTGCGATGAGGTAGTTGTTATGTATGCAGGCTCCATCTGTGAGCAGGGTACAGCTGATGAGATTTTCTATAATCCTCAGCACGAATATACCAAAGGTCTTATTCGCTCACTTCCCTCAGCAAATACAGCCGGCCGTAAGCTTAAGCCTATTACGGGTACACCTATTGACCTTCTCAATATGCCTAAGGGTTGCGCTTTCGCACCCAGATGCGATGCGGCTATGAAAATCTGTATCGACACTAATCCTGAAAGAATACTCGTAAACGATGACCACGCGGCTGCTTGCTGGATGTGCATTAAAAACGCTATTGACAACGGCAGCGTATTTGTGGATAATAATAGTAAAGGCGGTGACGCCCAATGAGCGAAAATAATAATCAGAACCTTTTAGAGGTTACCGGACTTAAAAAGTATTTCAACATTAATGTGGGAATGTTTAAATCCAAGCCTCTCAAAGCAGTTGACGATGTTTCCTTTTCCATCAAAAAAGGTGAAACTCTCGGTCTGGTAGGTGAGTCCGGATGCGGTAAAACTACCGTCGGCAGAACGATCCTTAATCTCTATAAGCCTACTGCCGGTGAAATCAAGTTTGACGGTAAGGTTATCAAAACAAAATCCGATCTTAATGAGTTCAGAAAAAAGGCTACTATGGTTTTCCAGGATCCTTATTCTTCTCTTAACCCCCGTATGACTGTTTCCGACATTATCGGTGAGCCTCTGGATGTACACAGGCTCTGCAAGGATAAAAAGGAACGCGAGGAAAGAATCCTCGAGCTTATGGGACATGTAGGTCTTAACAGTGAGCATGCCTCCAGATATGCTCACGAGTTTTCAGGCGGTCAGAGACAGAGAATCGGTATTGCCCGTGCTCTCGCCGTAAATCCTGAATTCATCGTATGTGACGAGCCTGTTTCAGCTCTTGATGTTTCTATTCAGGCACAGGTTATCAATATGTTCGGTGAGCTTCAGCAGCAGTTAGGTCTTACCTATCTGTTTATCGCCCACGACCTTTTGGTAGTCCGTCACATCAGTGACAGAATCGCCGTTATGTATCTCGGCAGAATGGTCGAGCTTGCTGATGCGGCTGAAATTTATGACCATCCGCTTCATCCTTATTCGAAATCTCTTCTCTCTGCCGTTCCTGTTCCCGATCCTAAAATCGCCAGAGCTAACAAGAGAATTGTTTTAAGCGGCGACATTCCCAGTCCTCTCAACGCTCCCTCGGGCTGTCCCTTCAGAACACGCTGTCAGTATGCTACTGAGAAATGTGCTCTTTCGATGCCTGAATTCAGAGAGGTTTCATCAGGTCATTTCGTTGCCTGCCACAGGGTGGACGAAATAGGCTGATAGAAAGGTTACGGCTTTTCCGTAACCGATACATAAGGTTTTAAATGCAGAGAAGCATTTGAAATAAAAAATATTTTTCAGAAAGGAAAGAAAGAAAATGAAAAAAATTCTCGCTTTACTCATGGCTGCTGTAATGTTATTTGCATTAGCCGCATGTGGTGGTAACACAGACGATGATACCAAGGCACAGTCTCTTGCTGTTTGTCTCGCTTCAGAGCCCGACACAATCGACCCTGCTCTTAACTCATCTGTTGACGGTGCTACACTTGTTGCACACCTTTTCTCAGGTCTTGCAAAGTGGGCTCAGGACGAAGCTGGTAAGCTTGTTATCGTTGCTGACGCTGCTGAAGAGCTCGTTGAAGGTGTAGAAAACGAAGACGGTACTGTTACCTACACATACACACTTAAGGAAGGTCTCACATGGTCCGACGGTCAGCCTCTCAAGGCTTCTGACTTCGTATTCGCTTGGAACCGTGCAGCATCTCCTGCACTCGCTGCTGACTACAACTATATGTTAGATGTAGTTAAGGGTTATGCTGATATGTGGGAAACAAAGGAAACAGACGAAGTTGACGAAGAAGGCAACCCTGTTATCGAGTATGTTAACCCCGACGCAAAGCTTGCTGTAGAGGCAACAGATGACAGAACTATCGTTGTTACTCTTAACAACGCAGTTGCTTACTGGAATGAGCTTCTTGCATTCCCCACCTACTATCCCGTTCGTGAGGATGTAGTTGCTTCCGAAAACTGGGCAACCGATCCCGCTACTTATGTATGTAACGGTCCTTACACAATGACAGCTTGGGAGCACAACAGTGTTATCACTCTCACAAAGAACGATAAGTACCTTGATGCTGAAAAGGTTACAATGCCTGAAATCAAGTTCTATCTTTCAGACGATGCTAACAATATGCTCACCAACTACAAGAACGGTGACTGGCTCCTTATCGACGATGTTCCCACAAATGACATCGCTACTCTTAAGACAGAATATCCTGAAGAATTCGTAGTAGCTGGCCAGATCGGTACATACTATGTATCCTGGAACATCAATGAAGACATTCTTCCCGCTTCCTCTACACTTACAGGTATCGAAGCAGAAAAAGCAGAAGCTGAAATCAGAAATGCTCTTGCTCTTGTTCTTGACCGTAACTACATCGTTAATAACATTTCTCAGGCAGGTGAGGTTCCCGCTTCATCATTCGTTGCTATGGGTATGACAGACGCTGACGGCTCTGAATTCTATAAGAATGCAGGCTCAAGCGAGGACTTTGACGGTTACTTCAATGCATCTGCTGATGCTTTCGAGGATAACTTCAAGGCTGCTGTAGAGGTTCTTAAGAAGTACTACAACTATGACGATGCTACCGCTAAGTTCACAGATGTACCTGCTCTTACCTACATCTACAATACAAACGACGGCCATCAGGCTATCGGTGAATACATTCAGGGTGCTTTCGCTGCTGTAGGCGTAACAGTTAACCTTGAAAACCAGGAATGGAACACATTCCTTAACACCCGTAAGAACGGCGACTATACCGTTGCACGTAACGGCTGGCTTGCTGACTACAATGATCCCATCTCCTTCCTTGATATGTGGACCACTGTTTCCGGTAACAACGACGTTCAGTTCGGCAAGGGTGAGCACAAGGATCTCGCTATGTACAGCGTTGATGTAACAGATCTCGGTGTTGACCTCAAGGTTGAAAACGGCACATGGGCAGAAACCTATGACGCTCTTATCACTGAAATCAAGGCATGCACAGACCTTGAGAAGCGTTACGGCCTTATGCACGCAGCTGAAGACCTTCTTATGTCTACAGGCTGTATCACTCCCATCTACTATTACACAGATATCTATATGATCGATGACAGCGTAGAAGGCTTCTTCGCTAACCCCCTCGGTTACAAGTACTTCATGTACACCACAATCAAATAATAGTAAAGCGGAATAATTTTTCAGTCCCGGTGCTTCGGCATCGGGACTTTTTCTGTCTTTTATCTCAGACGAACAAAAAAAGAACTGCAGATTAAACTATGCCGGAAAGCACAGTAAATCTGTAGCTCTGTTTTATATTATTTGTTATTGATAATTTCGAGACTCTCCTTGAGCTTTCTTTCCTTCAACTCACTCATTTCACACAGCGGAAGCCGTAATACCCCCGTATCCATACCCAATATCTTCATAGCATTTTTGACCGGTATGGGATTAACATCGCAGAAAAGTGCCTCAACCAAATCTGTCACATCCATCTGCATCTGTCTGCTTTTTGCTGTGTTACCGTTTATGCCTTCCACGGTCATTTCGTGGGTAAACCGTGGCATAACATTGGCGAGAACGGAAATAACACCTTTACAACCGCAGGCGACGGCAGGACAAATCATATCGTCGTTTCCGATGTAGAAGTCGAGCTTATCACCGCAAAGCTTGATTGATTTTATGAGCTTGACTATGTTTGAATCGGCCTCTTTTACTGCACAGATATTGGTATGCTCTGACAGCTTCTTGTATGTTTCGGGGTTGATATTCATTCCTGTTCTTGTAGGGACATTATATACTATAATAGGCTTTTGTGCTTCTTCCGCCAAAGCATAATAATGCTTTACAAGGCCTTCCTGTGAGGTTTTGTTGTAATAGGGGGTGACGGAAAGATGAGCATCAATGCCTGTCTTTTCCGCTTCTCTGATGAGCGAAAGGGAAAAAGAAGTGCTATTACTGCCCGTTCCGCCGATAACTGGTACGCGCCCACGCGCGATTTCCACTGCCCGAGAAAACAAATTAAGTCTTTCATAAACAGTAAGTGTTGAACCTTCACCGGTAGTTCCGCAAACAATAATAGCATCCGTCTTATTTTCAATCTGGTATTCTATGAGCTTTTCAAATCTTTTAAAATCGATTTTACCATCCTTATCAAAGGGAGTAATCAGTGCCACTCCGCTGCCGATAAAGACAGGCTTCATTGAAAAACCTCCTTATATGTGGATATATGCTTAGTCCATATAACCCTCAGCACAGAGAAGCTCTGCCAGAAGAACTGCACCGCCTGCTGCGCCTCTGAGAGTATTGTGTGAAAGGCAGACAAACTTGTAGTCGTACTGGCTGTCCTCACGAAGTCTGCCGATAGAGACAGCCATACCGTTTTCAAGGTTACGGTTAAGCTTGGTCTGAGGCATATTGTCCTCGTTGAAATAGTGGAGGAACTTTTTGGGAGCAGAGGGAAGCTCTAATTCCTGTGCTCTGCCTGCGAAGCTGTCCCAAACCTTAAGTATTTCTTCCTTTGAAGGCTTTTTGCCGTCCTCAAAGCGCATAAATACAGCACCCATATGACCGTCGGAAACGGGAACTCTGATGCACTGTGCAGTGAAAGCAGGGGAGGTAGCGTTAACGATAACATCGTTCTCGATTTTACCCCAGATTTTCAGGGGCTCCTGTTCGCTCTTTTCCTCTTCACCGCCGATGAAGGGGATAACATTATCCACCATTTCGGGCCAGGATTCGAAGGTCTTGCCTGCGCCGGAAATAGCCTGGTATGTGCAGACTAAAACTTCCTTTACGCCGAATTCCTTGTCGAGAGGATAGATAGCGGGGACATAGCTCTGAAGTGAGCAGTTTGATTTGACGGCTACGAAGCCTCTCTTTGTGCCGAGCCTCTTTCTCTGGCTTTCGATGATTTTAATGTGATCCGCATTGATTTCGGGTACCACCATAGGAACATCGGCAGTGCCTCTGTGAGCGCTGTTATTTGAAACTACGGGACACTCTTCCTTTGCGTAAGCCTCTTCTAAAGCCTTGATTTCATCCTTTTTCATATCAACTGCGCAGAAAACGAAATCTACTGAAGAAGCGATTTCCTTAATGTCGTCAGTTGCATTTTTGATGATAAGGTTTTTCATGCTTTCGGGCATAGCAGTGGGCATTCTCCATCTTTCACCGACAGCTTCCTCGTAGGTTTTGCCTGCTGAGCGTCCGCTGGCGGCGAGACATACTACATCAAACCAGGGATGGCCGTCAAGGATGGTGGCGAAGCGCTGGCCTACCATACCGGTAGCACCGATAATACCAACCTTATACTTTTTCATAAAAACACCTCTATTTTATCCAAATTTTATACTTATTATTTTGCATAAAACTGTTGCTTAATTCAGCATTATGCACTATAATAGATATTAACTTTTATATAATATCACTTATGAATTAAAGTGTCAATCAATTTTTGCAAGTTTGTGAAAGGAATTGAAATGAATAAATCAGATTTTTACTACGATTTGCCAGAGGAGCTTATTGCGCAGCATCCCGTGGAGCCGAGAGATTCCTCGAGGCTTATGGTTGTGGACAGAATAAGCGGTGAAATTCAGCATAAGCACTTTTATAATATAATTGACGAGCTACGAGAAGGGGATTGTCTTATTCTTAATAACACCCGTGTTCTTCCTGCGCGTATTTTCGGTATTAAGGACGGCACAGGGGCAAGAGTGGAATTTCTCCTTCTGACCAATAAGGGTGATGATATATGGGAGTGCATTACAGGCCCCGGTAAAAGAGCGAAGCCGGGCACACACTTTACCTTCGGTGACGGTATTCTTTCGGCTGAGGTAGTTGATGTGCTTGAAGGCGGTAACAGACTTGTAAAGTTTTACTATCAAGGCAGCTTCTTTAATGTTCTCGATGAAATCGGACAGATGCCTCTGCCTCCCTATATTACCGAAAAGCTGGAAAATCAGGAAAGGTACCAGACTGTTTATTCCAAGGAGCTTGGTTCGGCGGCGGCACCTACGGCAGGTCTTCACTTTACCGAGGAGCTGATGAAAAAAATCGAGGATAAGGGTGTGAAAATCGGATATGTAACCCTTCATGTGGGGCTTGGCACCTTCCGTCCTGTTAAAGCAGAGGACATCTCACAGCATATTATGCACTCGGAGCATTATTGGTTACCTAAGGAAACGGCAGAGCTTATAAATGACATTAAAAATAAAGGCGGCAGAGTTATTGCTGTCGGAACTACGAGCTGTCGTACACTCGAATCTGTGGGTACTTTTAAGGGCAAGATAGAGGAAAGCGAAGGCTGGACGGATATTTTCATTTATCCCGGCTATGAGTTTAAGTGTATTGATGCACTTATCACAAATTTCCACCTTCCCGAAAGCACTCTGATTATGCTTGTAAGTGCTTTCTGCGGATATGATAATACGATGAACTTCTACAAAAAAGCTGTGGAGGAAAGATACAGATTTTTCTCCTTCGGCGATGCGGTATTTTTGAGGTGAAAGAATGTTTAAAGTAATCAAAACTAACGGAACGGCACGAAGAAGTGTTTTCGAAACAGTGCACGGTACGGTGCAGACACCAGCCTTTATGAATGTAGCCACCTGCGGTGCTATCAAGGGTGCGCTGTCGGCTATTGATTTAAAGGAAATCAAATGTCAGGTAATGCTTTCAAATACCTACCACCTTCACGTAAGACCGGGAGATAAGCTTGTCCGTGAAATGGGCGGACTTCACGAGTTTACGCGTTGGGACGGTCCTATTCTCACTGACAGCGGCGGATTTCAGGTCTTTTCTCTTGCAGGTCTTCGTAAAATCAAAGAAGATGGAGTAACCTTTAATTCCCATATCGATGGTAAAAGGATTTTTATGGGTCCTGAGGAAAGTATGCAGATTCAGTCAAATTTAGGCTCTACCATCGCTATGGCCTTTGACGAATGTGTGGAAAATCCCGCTAAGTACGATTATGCCCGGGAATCCTGCGCCCGTACCGTCAGATGGCTCAAAAGATGTAAGGCTGAAATGGAAAGACTTAATTCTCTGCCTGATACCGTTAACAAAAATCAGCTTCTTTTCGGCATTAATCAAGGCTGTACCTTTGATGATTTACGAGTGGAAAATATGAAGGAAATAGCTGAACTGGATCTTGACGGCTACGCTATCGGAGGTCTTGCCGTAGGTGAGCCTAAAGAGGATATGTACAGAATTATTTCTGCTGTAGAGCCTTATATACCTAAGGATAAGCCCCGTTATCTTATGGGTGTCGGCACCCCGGGTAATATTATCGAGGGTGTCAGCAGGGGAGTAGACCTTTTCGACTGTGTAATGCCTTCCCGTAATGCCCGGCACGGACATCTCAACACCTGGAACGGAATCATAAACATCAATAACGCCAAATATGAAAAGGATTCTCTGCCTATCGATCCCGAGTGCGACTGTCCTACCTGCCGTAACTTCAGCCGCTCCTATATCAGACACCTTTTCAAATGTAAAGAGATGCTGGCCATGAGACTCTGCGTAATGCATAATCTCTATTTTTATAACACTCTTATGGAAAAGATAAGAGAAAGCCTTGAGGATGATACCTTTGACGAGTTCAAAAACAAATATGTAGACTTATTGGATACCAGAATATAAAGAAAAATGTAATTTTTTTGAAAAAACACTTGCTTTTTCTTTTCTCTTGTGATAATATATTGAGGCATTTGTATCCGTTGCTGTAGCAATGTGGTTCATGCCGGCTGAATTCAGTCAGTATAAAAGCAAGCGGTCCTCTTCTGATTTATCGGAATGAACGTGGCAGAATTTAGGAGGAACAAAAAATGGACGCACTCAAACTCATCTCAGACTCAAGCCTTAAGGCTGAAGTACCCGCACTTGACATCGGTAGCACTGTTCGTGTTCACGTTAAAATCCGTGAAGGCGAAAGAGAAAGAATTCAGGTGTTCGAGGGTACCATCATCGCCAAAAAGGGCAGCGGAATCTCATCAACCTTCACAGTTCGCCGTGTATCCTACGGTGTAGGTGTTGAAAGGGTTTTCCCCGTTCACTCACCCAATGTTGCCAAGGTTGAAGTTGTCAGAAACGGTAAGGTTCGCAGAAGCAAGCTTTATTACCTTCGTGACAGAGTTGGTAAGTCAGCTAAGGTTAAGGAAAAGATCGGCTGATAAACACGCAAATGGAAGGAAGGGTAAATCCCTTCCTCTTTTGTTTTAATGTGAGAGCAGGTGAATACCTGTTATTATGAAAGGTGGCTCACAAATGATTAATGATATAACAGAAAAGGAAAAATCGGAGCTTACTTTTAAGGATAAAGTAATTATAAATGTTTATGATTTTGCCTCGGTTCTCGCTACGGCATTAGTAACTATAATGATACTTTTTACTCTCGTTTTCCGTGTGGTAGGTGTAGAGGGTGGCTCTATGATACCCACTCTTCACGACGGAGACTGGCTTATTGTAAGTGCTTTTGATAACAAGCCGGAGTACGGTGATGTGGTAATCATCACACAGCCCAACTGGTTCAATGAGCCTATCGTAAAGCGTATAATTGCTACGGAAAATCAGACTGTTGATATTGACTTTTCCACAGGTGATGTTTTTGTTGACGGAAAGCTTCTCGACGAGCCATATATCAATAATGCTACCATAGACAGCGACGGTGTAAGCTTCCCTTTGACTGTTCCCGAAGGACATATTTTCGTTATGGGTGATAACAGACAGCACTCATCTGACAGCCGCTCTGATAAGGTTGGCTTCATAGACGAGAATTATATACTCGGTGAGGTTAAGCTGAAGCTGTTTAATATTGATGAATATTCCCGTCAGACGCAGGTTTATCCCGTGTCAGAGTGGAAGGTAAACTGAATTTTAAAAAGGTTGATATATCTGAATATCAGCCTTTTTTTCGTAAAATAAAGAGAAATAAGGAGGAGTAGCTATGTCAGACAGTCAGAAACAGACAGTACAGTGGTTTCCGGGCCATATGGCGAAAACACGCCGTCTCATAAAAGAGAGTCTTTCTATGGTGGATGCGGTAACTGAGCTTTTAGATGCGAGAATACCTCTTTCCAGCCGTAATCCCGAGCTTGATGAGCTCACTAATAAAAAGCCGAGAATTGTACTTCTCAATAAATGCGATATGGCGGATGACAGCATAACTCGGCAGTGGATCGAGTATTTTAAGGAACAGGGACAGTATGCTCTTGCCGTAGACTGCAGAACAGGTAAGGGCCTCAATAAATATCATGACCTTGTCCGTACGGTTTTAGCGGAAAAAATCCGTTCAAATGAGGAAAAGGGTATGCCCGGCAAGGCTCTGCGTATGATGGTGGTTGGTATACCAAATACAGGTAAATCCTCCTTCATTAACCGTATGGCGGGAAAAAACCGCGCCAAGGTTGCCGATAAGCCCGGTGTTACGAGGCATAACCAATGGTTTGCCATCGGCGGCGGAATAGAGCTTCTGGATACTCCGGGAGTGCTCTGGCCTAAATTCGATGACCCGGTGGTAGGTGACAGACTTGCCTTTATCGGTTCGGTAAAGGATGAGGTGCTTGACAGTGAAACTATGGCGGTCCGTCTTATTGAGGTGCTTCGTGACGGCTATGAGGATAAGCTCACATCGAGATTTAAGCTTAAAAACATATCGGACCTGAATGAGGTAATGCCTTGGGAAATTCTCGAGGAAATCGCCCGTGAAAGAGGTATGCTTATCCGTGGCGGAGAGGTAAACACCGAAAGGGCATCAATAATGCTTCTCGATGAGTACCGAGGAGGTAAAATGGGTAAAATTTCCTTCGAAAGACCGCCTCGTAAATAAGTTTAAGGAAAAGGATTTTGAAAATGGATAAAATCAAAAGATACAGAAAGCTGTTAACTTTTACAGGTATTATCATAGCGGTGTGTATTTTGCTGACCGCAGCAGTCTCCGAAGTGACGGCCGTAAGAATAAATGATATTGCAGACTATGAAGAGATTTTTACCGATGTGGAAAAGATAAAGTTTTACCGAGGAGATGATAATTTCTTTACTACGGTAGCTCCTGCAGAAAAGCTTCGTGCGATAAACAGGATAAAGATTAAAAAGACTCCTGCTTCCGAAGGCAGAAGTGAAGACAGAGCCTTCGGCTACAGAATAGATATTGACAGTAAATTTGTAATTTACATCAGTGATGACTTTTCTGAGCTTTGGATAGATGACGGAGGAGCAGAGACAGAAGAAAAATCGGATAAGGGGCTTCCTCCTTCATTTTCTTACTCTGTCAGAAATCCCCGTACTCTTAAAAAGCTCTTTCCTCAGCCTAAAAAAATACGCTGATAAATAAAAAACAGATGTATTTCAGTAGAAAACTGAAGCATCTGTTTTTTTGTTTTGACTCTCTGGTTTATACATTTTTATGTTATACCAAACATTTCCCTGAGCTCTCCTATGACCTTTTTCTCTATTCTGGAAACATAGGAGCGTGAAATATTCATATCCTTAGCGATTTCTCTCTGAGTTTGTTCTTTGCGGTTATAAAGTCCGTACCGTCTGATTATTATTTCCTTGTCTCTTTCATTTTCGATTTTTTCTATGAATTCATATAAAGTACGGCTTTTTCTTTTCAGGTCGATGTCGTCACTTATGGTGTCCTCGCAGTATATGATGTCGATGAGAGTGAGAGGGTTACCCTCGCTGTCAGTGTCGATAGGCTCATTTACTGACACGGTGTTTGAATCCTTTTTCTTGCTTCTGAAATACATAAGAATTTCGTTTTCGATACACTTCGAAACATAGGTAGCCAGCTTTATACCTTTATCAGCGTTAAAGGAATCTATACCTTTGATAAGACCTATGGTGCCTATGGAAATAAGATCCTCCTGCTCATCGTAGTCCGAGTAGTATTTTTTGATTATGTGTGAGACCAAACGGAGATTGTGTTCGATGAGCTTTTCTCTTGCCCGGGCATCTCCGTGCTTTTTCATCCGTGTGAGAAGCTCCTTTTCTTTTTCTGCGCTAAGCGGCTTCGGAAAGGATGTGATATTTTTCAGATGGAGGAAGAAAAACAGAAAATTTTCCAGTACCGCTCTTATAAGTTCAAACATAATAAATCACCCCGTATATGTGTATGCTACGGGAGGGGGCGGTATGCTTTTCAATCGGGTGCGGCGGTCAAATCCGTTTGCCCGTAGGGCAACTTCATTGTGCTGAAGGCACACTTCATTGGCGTAGTCACTTCATTTGCCGTAAGGCATTTTCATTTGTTTATGTCCGCAAGCGGACAATGAAGTTGACAGCAAGCTGTCAAATGAAGTACTCGCTTCGCTCGTAACGAAGTTATGCCCTGCGGACATAAATGAAAAATCCAAGTCTTGCGACTTGGATTTTTGGCGGAGAGTCAGGGATTCGAACCCTGGGTGAGTTTCCCCACACAGCATTTCGAGTGCTGCACCTTCGACCACTCGGACAACTCTCCCTGTATTAACTTTGCAACTACAACATATTAACAAAAAAAATCTCTCTTGTCAACTGTATCACTTCTTATTTGTTGATAATTTTCTTTAAATAATATAAAAAAACTGTTGGCATTTGAATATGCTTTGTGCTATAATGTAAAAGATATATTATGGCTATTTATGTCTTAAATTAAAATATACAGGGAAGTTTAATACTTAAAGGAGAATTACTATGTCAAATTCATTGAATCCTGTTTTCGGTGAATGGTATACCGACAGGCAGATAGGCACAGGTACAGACGGTAAGGTTTTCAGCATTTACCGTGAAAAATATGACGGCACCAAGGAAACCTCTATTCTCAAAATCATCAGACTCGGTGAAAACAGGAGCGAAAGAAAGACCTTCGACCTTAGCGAAAACGAAGATATTTATGTTGAGGATTTTGATGATGACTATGAGAAAATAATCAGAAACATTAAAAAGAATATCAAATCTGTCAGAAAGTCCGATGACGGTAAATACTTTGTCAGATATGAGGATATGGAGCTTCGTAAGGCCAGTGACGGTAAGGGTAAGCTTATTCTCATAAGACTTGAGGAGTGCCGTTCGCTCTCAGATATTCTGAAGGACTTATCCTTTACACTTGATGAAACGCTGAGACTTGGTATTAACATCTGCAATTCTTTGATCAAATGCCGTTCTTTCGGCTATATTTATCCTAATCTGAAGCCTGAGAATGTTCTTTTTGACCGCTCGGGAGGATGTAAATTAGGCGATTTCGGTACCTTCAGCTGTCTCGAGCCTGCCAAAACCTCTGTAGCATATAAAAGAACACAGTACTTTATGGCTCCGGAATTTATTAAAACGGGTAATGTTAACTGCACCGTGGATACCTATTCTCTCGGCCTCATTCTTTATATGCTCACTAACAGAAACCGTTTGCCGTTTATGGAGCCCTATCCGCAGAATGTTACTATCAATTCCTATAATACAGCTACCCAGATGCGTGTCAGCGGAAATGAAATTTCCCGTCCCGCTCTGGCCAGTGATGAGCTGTGGAAGATTATCCGTAAGGCCTGCGCATTTAATATCAATGAGAGATATTTTACTCCCAATCAGATGCTCTCTGACCTGAAGAATGCTCTGGCAAACAAGCCCTTTGAGGAGGCGGTTTACGATGAGGTTTATTCTGTAGCGGAGCCTGATACGGAAAATGTGCAGGAGGAGATAATTATTCCTGAGGTGGAGCTTATGGAAGAGATGAAGGAGGAGGTAACTCCCGTTCTTTCACTCAAGGAGGAAATAACCATTCCTGAAATTTCACCTATTTATAAAAGTAATATTCCTGAGAAGAAAAAGAAGGCTGTAAAGCATTTACAGCTTCCCGAAATCAAAAAGAAGAAAATGGCTGATATTTCTGCTGTGAAAAAGATGATAATCACAGCAGCTGTAGCTCTCGTTCTACTCGCTCTTCTCATAGCCTCCGTTGCTATGAAAATCAGTGATTCGGGAGCGGAAAGCACGACACTTATGATTAATAATATTTATATATTTGCAGAGAATTACGGAGGTGTTTTCTTAAATGGCTTCTGATATGATTAAAGCTGTTCTTGCCGCTGAGAATGCCGGCAGGGAAATGGAAGCGGGAGCCGCTAAAAAAGCGGAAAAGATGCTCAGCGATGCTAAAATACAGGCTGATATTATTATCAGAACCGCAGTAGAGCAGGCTGAAAAGGAAGCAAACATCATTCTCAGTGATGCGGAATACTCCTCCGCAGGTGTAGTTAAGCAGGCTGAAAAGCTTGCAGAGCTTCGTGAAAGAAAGTCCATTTCCGATACGGAAAAATTATACGACAAAGCCATCAAGATGGTTTTTGATAAATTGCTCAGCTAAAAATTATGCGATCTAATAATTTAAAAGGGGAGGTGTTGTTTTGGCGAAAATCAAGCTGGTTCATTTTGAGCTTGTTTCCCTTCTGGATGAAAGCAAAAAACTCGTTGAGTTTCTTCAGAAAAGCGGTGTCGCTGAGTTTGAGAGCTCCGAGAACGAAAATCTGACTAAATATCATACAGATTACATCGTAAATCAGTTTCTCAGAAAGCATAAAAAGGCGGTAGAAGCCTACGGAATATTGGAAAAATACTGTCAGCTTAAAAAATCCTTTACAGAGTCCTTCAGCGACAGCAGAGAAATCGAATACAGCGAATACAGGCTTATTTCTGACCGTGCAGATGAGCTTCTCGGTATATGTAATGAGATTATTTCACTGGAGAATAAAATCAGTGAGCTTAATACTCAGACAGCATATAATGAAAGCCTTATTGACTATTACGGACCGTGGGAAGCTCTTGACATCCCTATGGCATCGAAAAGAACGATGACTACGAGTATTTTCATCGGTTCCTTCCCTCAGGAGCTTACTAAAGAAGATATTCTTTCTCTGATTAGTTCCGCAGATGACCATCCCGAGGATGTGGAAATCGAAATAGTATCCAAAAGGAAAATGCTTACCTGTGCCGTCATAATGTGTCATCAGTCGAGCTCTGAAGCACTGCTGGAAATTCTTAAAAATAACGGCTTCTCCATTCCTGATAAAATGGCTCCGAAGCTTCCGGTCAAGGCAATTGAGGACCTCAGGGAGGAAATTTCCCTCCTTAAGGCTGAGATTTCTGCTGTTACGGAAAGGCTGAAGGAGTTTAAGGACGATTATAACGATATAAGGTTTTTAAGTGATTATTTTATTGCTCAGGCGGATAAGTATTCTGCCGTGGAAAATGCTGCCGCTACAGAAAGTGTCTTTTTCCTGAAGGGCTATATTCCGGAAAGAATAGCAGAAGAGATAAAATTCGAAATCGAGCGGCAGTTTACTGCACAGATGGAGCTTTCGGAGCCTGACTATGAAAACGGGGATGTCCCCGTGCTGATAGAGAATAAAAGCTTTGCAGCCGGTGTGGAATCGGTGACAAATATGTATTCGCCGCCGTCCAATAAAGACATAGATCCCAACCCGGTGATGTCCTTTTTCTATTATGCTTTTTTCGGGCTTATGCTGTCTGATGCGGGCTACGGACTTCTTATGGTGATTTTCTCCCTTATTGCCAAGAAAAAATTCAAAGTCAGAGGTAACCTTAAAAAGACAGCTGATGCGGTGCTTTACTGTGGCATTTCCACTGTGATATGGGGTGCTCTTTTCGGCGGATGGTTCGGAGATCTGATACCGACAGTGTGTACGGCCTTCCTCGGTTTTGAGAAAGTACCGGTTCTGGCACTTTGGATAGAGCCGATGAATAACAGTATGGAGCTTCTTATGTACTGCTTCATTTTGGGTGTGATACATCTGCTGACAGGTCTGATGCTCAGATTTTACATTCTTATTAAAGAGAGAAATTTCACCTCGGCACTATTTGATGTGATCCCCGTATGTATCTTTGTAGTAGGCTTTGTGATTTTTGCCGGTGGCTTTATATTCACCTTTGATGAAAGAATCAAGTCTCTCGGAGGTCCTCTGCTTGCGGTAGGTTCGATTCTTATCGTTCTCACAGCGGGCAGAAGCAGTAAAAATATTATCGGTAAGCTCGGCGGCGGTCTTTACGGACTTTATAATACCGCTTCCGGTTATCTGGGTGATATTCTTTCTTATTCAAGGCTTCTCGCATTGAGTCTCGTTACGGGAGTAATCGCTAATGTAGTTAACCTTTTAGGTGCTATGTTCGGAAATGTTATTCTCTTTATTATAGTTGTCATTTTCGGACACACCGTAAATATTGCCATTAACTTAATAGGCACCTATGTTCACACAAACCGCCTTCAGTATGTGGAGTTCTTCTCCAAATTCTATGAAGGGCAGGGCAGAGCATTCACGCCTTTTAAAATCAATTCAAAATTCTTTACAATCAAGGAGGATAATTAATATGGATAATCTCGGTATGGTACTGGCAGTTTTAGGTGCGGCTTTTGCCGCCGGCTTTGCAGGCGTCGGCTCTGCTAAAGGTGTAGGTCTTGTGGGTGAAGCGGGTGCAGGTCTGCTTACGGAAAAGCCTGATTCCTTCGGTCGTGTACTTATTTTACAGATTCTTCCCGGTACACAGGGCCTTTACGGCTTTCTTGTAGCACTTCTGATTTTTATCAAGACAGGTCTTCTCAGCGGCTCTCCCGTAGCTCTTACCTGGATGCAGGGCCTCTATTTCTTTGCCGCTTCTCTTCCTATAGCTATCGCCGGCTACTTCTCTGCTGTTTATCAGGGCAAGGTAGCTGCTTCCGGTGTGTCTATGATAGCCAAACAGTCCGATCAGACCTCAAAGGCTATGATTCTTTCAGCTATGGTTGAAACCTACGCAGTTTTAGCTCTTCTTATTTCCTTTATCGCTGTTTTCAGAATAACAGTCTGATTTAATCTGACTATTCTGAAAGGAGAAACCTTATGACAGGGCTTGAAAAAATTAAAGCTAAAATTGAGGAACAGTCTCGTGAAAACTGTGAGAGAATTTATGCAGAGACTAATCTGAAAATAAAAAAGATGATAGCCGAGGCCAGAGAAGAGGGAAACCGTCGTGCATGCGAAATCGTCGGCGCGGCACAGAGAGAGGCTGATAAAAAGAATGCCGTTTCAAAAAGCACCGCTGAATCGATAACCCGTAACCGTTATCTTGAAATAAGAAATGCTATTCTGAATGACATTATCTCAGCCGCCTATCTCAGCATCGATAAGTTCACTGATGAAGAATACTTCGATATGATTTTCTCACTCTGCAAAAAGAACATACAGCCGGGCGAATGTACTATGTATATGAACGGTTATGACCTTTCCAGACTTCCTGAGAGCTTCGAAAGCAGAATTAATGAGTCTCTTTACGAGACAGCGTCAGTAACCTTGAGCAAAAAAGCCGCAGACATCGAAAACGGATTTATCCTCGATTACGGAAGCATAACGGTCAATTGCACCTTAAAATCGGTTTTTGATGAGAATATGGAAGAATTAAAGGATATGCTCAGCAAAGAGCTTTTCAGCTGACGGAGGAACTATGAAAAATCTTGATTATGCTTATTGTGTGGCAAGACTCCGTGCTAATGAGTCCTATATGCTGAATAAAGCCTTTATGCTGAAGCTGTGCGAAAGCAGGGATCTCGATTCTGCACTTTCCTCTCTGACAGAGGTGGGCTGGATAAGTGAAAAAGGCGGCATAAAGGATATTATCAGCCGGAAAAATAAGGAGCTGTGGCTTCTTCTCAATGAGTGTGTGCCCGATAAAAAGGAGCTTGAGATTTTCTGTGTGCTCAATGATTTCTTTAACATCAAAGCTGCAGTAAAATGTACTTTTACGGGTGCAGAGCCTTATGATTATTATCTTTATCCTTCATCTGTAAGTCTCGGTAAACTGACAGAGAAGGTCAGACTTCACGATTTTTCTTCTCTTAAGCTCAGAGGTGCCGATACGGCTGAAAAAGCATACAGGACAGCTCTGCTTACGGAAAACGGACAGAGTGCGGAAATTATTATTGACAGGGGTGCCGTTGACTGTCTGTGTGAATATGCAACGGAAAAAAAATCCGGTCTTGCCAATGATATATGCGGCTTTCTGTGCGACACTGCTAATATCAAAACGGCTTTAAGAATAAACGCTTTAGGAAAAAACAGAGACTTTGCCGAGGAAGCCATAGGAAACTGCTTTAAGCTGGACAGAAAAAATCTGATAAAGCTTGCTCTTGGTGAAAAAGAGGAGCTTTACGGTTACCTTTCATCTACGGAGTACAGTGAGGGTGCAGCTCTTTACGGAGAAAGTGCTGCTCTTTATGAGAAATGGTGTGATGACGAGGTTATAAAAAGAGTTTTTTCTGCCAGATATACTGCCTTCGGCTTTGATCCTGTCTGCGCCTTTTATTACGGTAAGCAGAGTGAAATCAAAAGTGTGAATTTGATTCTCACGGCACTTCAGGCAGGAGTGCCTGCTGATGAAATCAAAGAAAGGATAAGGCTCAGTTATGTATAAAATTGCAGTTTTGGGCGACAGAGACAGTATATGCGGCTTTGCCTGCCTCGGTGTGGAAACAGCTGTAGCTTACAGTGAAAATGAGATAAAAGAGCAGTTCAGCCGACTGATAAACGAAAACTACGGAATTATATATATTACCGAACAATGTGCAGATATCTTAAAGGATGAAATTTCTGCTCTTGAAGCCTCGGTTACACCTGCCGTTATACTTATCCCCGGTGTAAAGGGTAACACGGGAAGGGGTATGGAAAATATCGGCAGGGCTGTCGAAAAGGCAGTCGGCTCTTTAATACTTGATTAGTAGGTGAAAATAAAGTATGAACTACGGAACAATTACTAAAATTTCAGGTCCTCTCGTCGTGGCGAGCGGAATGAAGGATACAAATATGTTTGATGTCGTAAAGGTGAGCAGTCTCGGGCTTATCGGTGAGGTTATCGAAATGCACGGCGACGATGCATCTGTTCAGGTTTACGAGGAAACCTCGGGACTCCGTCAGGGGGAAAAGGTGGTTTCTACAGGTGAGCCTCTCAGTGTTGAGCTCGGACCCGGTCTCATCGGCAGTATTTTTGACGGCATACAGAGACCTCTGCGTGAAATCGTGAAGGTTTGCGGAACCAATTTGCCGCGAGGCATCGAGGTGCCTTCTCTCGACAGAGAAAAGCAGTGGGTATTTGAGCCGGCAGTAGCTGTAGGAGAAAGAGTTTTCGGCGGTGACATTATCGGTACTGTTCAGGAAACGGATGTAGTTTCTCATAAAATTATGCTCCCTCCCGATAAGAGCGGTATTATTAAGGAGATTACGGGAGGTACCTGTACGGTAGATGATGTGGTTGCCATAGTCCTCGACGAAAAAGGTCAGGAGCATGGCATCGGTATTATGCAGAAATGGCCCGTCAGAAAGGGCAGACCTTACTCTAAAAAGCTCTCACCGAAGGAGCCTCTTATTACAGGACAGAGAGTTATTGACTCTCTTTTCCCTATAGCTAAGGGCGGTGTGGCCGCTATCCCCGGGCCCTTCGGAAGCGGAAAGACAGTTACACAGCATCAGATAGCCAAATGGGCAGATGCAGATATAGTTGTCTATATCGGCTGCGGCGAGCGCGGAAACGAAATGACGGATGTACTCAATGAATTCCCCGAGCTTATCGATCCGCGTACAGGTAAATCCCTGATGGAAAGAACTGTACTTATTGCCAATACCTCTGATATGCCTGTTGCTGCGCGAGAGGCATCCATTTATACAGACATTACCATAGCAGAATATTTCCGTGATATGGGCTATAATGTAGCACTTATGGCTGACTCTACATCACGATGGGCAGAGGCACTCCGTGAAATGTCAGGCAGACTCGAGGAAATGCCCGGTGAAGAGGGCTATCCCGCATATCTCGGCAGCCGTCTGGCTCAGTTCTATGAGAGAGCGGGCAGGGTAGAATCCATCGGTAAGACACCCCGTGAGGGTACACTTTCCGTTATCGGTGCCGTTTCTCCTGCAGGCGGTGATATTTCCGAGCCCGTCAGTCAGGCTACTCTGCGTATAGTCAAGGTTTTCTGGGGGCTTGATTCTGCTCTCGCTTATAAGAGACACTTTCCCGCCATTAACTGGCTGACAAGCTATTCACTTTATACGAATGCTCTCTCTGCTTGGTTCAGTGATAATGTTTCTGAGGAATGGAACAGTCTTCGTGAGACTATTATGCGCCTTCTTTCCGAGGAAAGTGAGCTGGAGGAAATGGTGAAGCTGGTCGGTATTGATGCCCTTTCACCTGTGGACAGACTTAAAATCGAAGCCGCACGCTCTGTCAGAGAGGACTTTCTTCATCAGGCGGCCTTCCACGAGGTTGATACCTATACCTCGTCTCATAAGCAGTATCTTATGATGAAATTAGTCTGTGAATACTATGAGAAATCTCTCGAAGCTCTCGAAAAGGGTGCAGATATACTTTTTGTTTCTTCTCTCGGTGTCCGTGAAAAAATCGGCAGATTCAAGTATGTGAAAGAGGAAGAAATGTCAGAGGAATTTGATAACATCATCGCTCTGCTCACAGAGGAGTTCAGCGGTGAAGAAAAAAAGGAGGACTAAGCTATGCCAAAAGAATATAGAACCATAAGTGAAGTGGCAGGTCCTCTTATGCTTGTTAAGGGTGTAACAGGTGTAGCCTATAACGAGCTCGGTGAAATCGAGCTTCAGAGCGGTGAAAGAAAGCGTTGCCGTGTTCTCGAAATTAACGGCACGGACATTCTCGTTCAGCTTTTTGAATCCTCTGTAGGAATTAACCTGTCAAACAGCAAGGTAAAGTTTTTGGGTAAACAGATGGAGCTTGCAGTTTCCGAGGATATGCTCGGCAGAGTTTTTGACGGACTGGGCAGACCTGCTGACGGAGGTCCGTCTATTATCCCCGATAAAAGAGCGGATGTTAACGGCACACCCATTAATCCCGCCGCACGCAAATATCCTGAGGAGTTCATCCAGACAGGTGTTTCGGCCATCGACGGTCTTAATACCCTCGTAAGAGGTCAGAAGCTTCCTATTTTCTCGGCTTCGGGACTTCCTCACGCGGAGCTTGCCGCACAGATAGCACGACAGGCTAAGGTTTTAGGCTCCGATGATAAGTTTGCGGTAGTTTTCGCGGCTATGGGTACCACCTTTGAGGAGTCTGACTATTTTATCCAGTCCTTTAAGGAGACAGGTGCACTGGACAGAACCGTTATGTTCACCAATCTCGCCAATGACCCTGCTATCGAAAGAATTGCCACACCGAAAATGGCACTGACAGCCGCCGAATATCTCGCCTTTGATAAAGGAATGCATGTGCTCGTTATTATGACGGACATCACTAACTATGCCGATGCACTGCGCGAGGTTTCAGCTGCACGAAAGGAAGTGCCGGGCAGACGAGGCTATCCCGGTTATATGTATACTGACCTTGCCTCCATTTATGAAAGAGCGGGCAGAAAGAAGGACTGTGAAGGCTCTATTACCCTCATACCCATTCTCACTATGCCCGAGGATGACAAAACCCATCCGATTCCCGACCTTACCGGATACATTACCGAGGGACAGATAATTCTTTCCCGTACTCTCTACCGCAAGGGTATTAATCCTCCCATAGATGTTCTTCCTTCTCTTTCCCGCCTTAAGGATAAGGGAATCGGTGAGGGCAAAACCAGAGAGGACCACAGAGACACTATGAATCAGCTTTTCTCAGCCTATGCCAGAGGTAAGGACTGCAAAGAGCTTATGGTAATTCTGGGTGAAGCGGCACTGACGGATATCGATAAGCTTTATGCTAAGTTTGCCGATGAGTTTGAAAAGACCTATGTTTCACAGGGTACTCTTACAAACCGTTCAATAGAAGAAACTCTTGATATTGGCTGGGAGCTTCTCAGGATCCTTCCCAGAAGTGAGCTGAAGAGAATTTCAGACAAATATCTCGATGAATACTATAAATAAAAGGCAGGTGTTATTATGGCAGTAATGAATGTTAATCCTACCCGAATGGAGCTTACAAATTTAAAAAGAAGGCTTGTTACTGCCAGAAGAGGCCACAAGCTTTTGAAGGATAAGCGTGACGAGCTTATGAGACAGTTTCTGGAGCTTGTCAGAGAAAACAAACGACTCCGTGAAAAGGTGGAAAAAGCCATCACGGAAGCAAACAGACATTTTTCTATGGCTACAGCCTCTATGAGTGAGGAAAGCCTCGCCGTCTCGCTTATGATGCCCTCGCAGAGAATGAGTATCGAGGTAAATGAAAAGAACATTATGAGCGTTAAAACTCCCGTTTTTGTTCCTGAGTATAAGCTAGCTGACAAGGGTGAGATTTATTCCTACGGTCTTGCTTTTACATCGGGTGATCTTGATGAAGGTGTACGGAGTCTTTCTGAGATAATGCCTGATATGCTCCGTCTTGCGGAGGTGGAAAAGACCTGTCAGCTGCTTTCTACTGAGATTGAAAAGACCAGAAGACGAGTAAATGCTCTCGAGTATGTTATGATTCCGGATTATGAGGACACCATAAGATTTATTACGATGAAGCTCGATGAAAATGAGCGCAGTAATACCACCAGACTTATGAAAATCAAGGATATGATGCTTCAGTCTTCGCAGGGGATATAAGCTATGGAAGAAAAGGAGCTGCTAGTTTCACGCTGTCTTGATGCAAAGAAAAGGGCTCTCGACAGCTTTATGATTACCTCCACATCCTTTCTGTCTGCGGATGAACGAAGCCTCATCAGCTGTATTGAAAGAGAGTACAGCGCTGATATCCGCACATTTTATTTCGGCGGTTTTGGCGAAGCGGAAAGAACGTTAGCAGTTTTTGTGCCGACTGTTTTCGGCGTGGAGAATATAGGTGAATATTTTGCCGAAAATCCTGATGACTGTCCCATCTGTCTTATAAAGCTCAGTAAGGACCGATTTTCTTCTCTTTCACACAGGGATTATCTCGGCTCACTTATGGGGCTGGGTATAAAAAGAGAAACCGTCGGCGACATTATCCCAGGGGAAGAATATACCTTCATTTTCACCCTTAAGAGTATAAGCGGGTATATCTGCGAAAATCTCACCAAGGTGGGCAGGGGAACAGTAAGCTGTGAAATCTGTCCTCTGATCGATTTTGTCTATGATGAGGGTGAAACAGAAACGGTTTTTGCATCTGTAGCCTCTCTGAGGCTTGACAGTGTGGTTTCTTCAGCCTTTAATCTTTCACGCACTAATTCCTCTCTGGCCGTAAAAAGCGGTCTGGTTTACATTAATTCACTGCAGATTCTGAAAAACGACTATATCCTGAAGGAAAAGGATAAAATTGTTCTCAGAGGTAAAGGTAAGGTGGTTTTAGAGGAAATCATCGGTGAAAATAAAAAAGGCAGAATACATATTAATATAAAGAAATTCAAGTAGTCCCTTGGACTACTTTTTTTCTTTCATATTATTCTTTTCCCGGGAAATAATATTATCGGTGATTATATGAGTGATTTCAGTAAATCTTATCGTGAAAATGTAAAAACGGTAAGCGGAAAGCTACGCTTTGGTGAAAGCTTTGACATAATTCTGAAAAAAATAAAGCTTGGCGACAGGGAGGCTTCACTGTTTTGTCTCGACGGCTTTCTGAAGGACGACATACTTGAAAGGAACTTTGAGTATTTTACTAAGCTTACGAAGGAAGATATGGAAAAGGCAGATACGGCTGAAAAATTTATTGACAGCTACACGACCTATGTTGAAGCGTCAGTGGTTGACAGTCTCGAGCAGTTCATTACCTTGGTTATGTCCGGTGCAGTAGGGATGATAGTCGAAGGCTTTACCGAGGCGGTTATAATCGACTCGCGGACCTATCCTGCCCGTACTGTTCAGGAGCCTGAGTCTGATAAGGTTCTTCGCGGCTCTCATGAGGGATTTGTGGAGACCATAATTTTTAACACGGCTCTCATCCGCAGAAAAATAAGAAACACTAATCTGACGATAAGATCCTATCAGGTAGGCACCGAGTCGAAAACAGATATAGCTGTCTGTTATCTGGAGGATGCGGTGGACAGAAAGCAGCTGGATATTATAACTGAAAAATTAGAATCCATCGAAGTGAAAAGCCTGCCTATGAGCCACGAAAGTCTCCGTGAATGTCTTATTCCTAATCAGCTGTGGAATCCTTTTCCTAAGGTAAGATATACCGAAAGGCCAGATGCGGCGGCAGCCTGCATTTATGACGGAAATGTAATAATTTTAACTGACGGCTCACCGACAGCTATGATTTTTCCTACGGGCATATTTGACTTTATCCAGGATATAAACGATTTTTATTTTGCTCCTGTTATCGGCTCTCTGCTGCGTTTCATAAGGATGATAGTTTTCAGCCTTTCTATGGTGTTTATTCCGATATGGTATCTGCTTATACAGTATGAAGAAATTCTGCCGGAAGCGCTTAAGTTTATGCTTATCGAAGAAAAAAACTCTGTACCGATAATAGTGCAGCTGCTTATTGTTGAGTTTGTTATTGATACTCTCCGCCTTGCTTCGGTAAATACTCCAAGTGCGCTGAGCAGCTCATTCAGTGTGGTAGGAGCATTGGTGCTTGGTGAATTTGCCGTAAGGTCTGGTTGGTTTGTGGCAGAGGTAGTTCTCTTTATGGCGTTTGTGGCAATATCAAACTTTACTCAGCCGAGCTATGAGCTGGGCTATGCCATTAAAATTTCACGGACGGTTATTCTCATACTGACGGCGCTTTTCAAAATATGGGGATTTATTGCAGGGCTTGTTCTTGTTTTATTGGTTATCTCCTTTACGAAAACCATCAGCGGCTATACCTATCTTTATCCGCTTATTCCTTTTAACGGGAAGGCTATCAAAAGTCTTCTTTTCCGTCATCAGATTAAGTTCAGGTATAAAAAATAACAGGGTGCAAAGCCCTGTTATATTTCAAAATCTTCCTTTGAAAAGTCGCTGTTTATAACCACCTTATTCGGTATACGCTTAAGGGGATCATATTTATAATGTCTGCAGGTTGAAGAGCCTTCGACTATACCCTTTTTACTGCAGAGAACTACGCTTCTGTCCTTGGGACTTCTGCCGTAGAGGCAGTTAGAGCATTGGGAAGTATATTTCTTTTTGCTGATCATTTTCTGTTTCATTTTTTCACCTGCTTTTTTAACTTCGCTCCATTCTACCACAGAATTGAAAATATTTCAACCGATATTTACTATTTGCTTGCGTTAAAGAGTTTTTTGTGGTAAAATCTATGGGATAAATTAAGGAGTAGATTTACTATGAAAGAAGTTACCGTATATACCGACGGTGCCTGCTCGGGTAATCCGGGTGCAGGCGGATGGGGGACGATCCTCGTTTATAAGGGCAGAGAAAGAGAAATGTCAGGCGGAGCCGCTGAGACTACCAATAACCGTATGGAGCTGACAGCCGTTATAGAGGGC
>JAFSDF010000246.1 GCA_017436375.1 Clostridia bacterium
AACTGCCACTCCTCAACTCCTGCTGATACTCTGCCCAGACAGTTACCGTCATGTTTTATGAAGCTTCTTCCCCAAGCTGTCTCGTATTCAAAATGATAAAAGTAAATGTCGGGCTCTGCGGCAGTGTAGCCAAGCGCCCACCATTCCTCCTCGGTGCCTTCCATCGAAAGCCATTTCATAGGAAGATATTCATACTCACCTTTGTCTCTTTTAATTACAAGATCAACTCGGCTGACACCAAAGCGGCGTGGCATTATAACCTTGAAAACCACGGTCTCGCCCTGCTTCAGCGCACCGAATTTATTTTTATGCAGAGTGTTTCGAGAATTAAAAGGAATAAAATCCATAAAGCACATCCTTCAGACGGTAATTAGAGTTCTAACTATACAAACCAAACATATATATTTATAAAAGAAATAATGATTGGTGGATAAAAATATGTTTGTTCTTTCAGTAAAATCCGATAAAGCAATAAAAATTGCAGTCTGCTTTCTGCTGATATGCGCTCTCTCAATAGGCGGAATAATATCTGTAGCAAAAAACAGGGCAATGCCCGTAAGTAATATAGGCGGAATTTCAATGCGGGCAGAAACCCACGAAGAAAGAATGACCTTCTTTTCTCAGTTCGGATGGGAAATCGACGAAAATCCCGTACAGGTCAAAGAAGTAATAATTCCTCAGGAGTTCGACGAAACCTATGAGGAATATAACGATATTCAGCGTCAGCAAAATCTCGACTTAGAAAAATATAAGGGTGCAAGAGTAAAAATGTGGAGCTACAATATACTCAATTACCCCGGTTATGAGAACACTGACGGAATAATACTTGGTAATATTTTAGTATACGAAGACATAGTCATAGGCGGAGATGTATGCTCCAGCGAGCTTGGCGGATTTATGCATACCTTCACCCTGCCTACAGAAGATAATCAATGATTTCATTTATCAGACTGATTTCTACCGTGGCTTTCATATAAAGACCGTCTTCACGGTATTCTTCAAATTCGACTACACCCTCTTTTCGGATTCTCGCAGCAACAGCACCCGCTGAAAAGGGAATTAGAAATTCAGCCTTTCTCCTAGTGGGCGGAAGCTCTTTAAGAATCGCATTAAGCAGTTCATCGAAGCCTTTGCCTTCAAGAGCAGAAATCATAACGGTTTTGCCGAAGGTGGGCATAGAATAGATGTCACCCACAAGGTCACATTTATTCATAACGGAAATAATCGGCTTACCTGAGCAGCCAAGCTCGTCAAGAAGATTTTTTGTAACCTCAAGATGCTCTGCACTGTGTTCATCAGAGGCATCGCAGACATTCAGTATTACAGTAGCCTGTGCCGCCTCTTCGAGAGTTGATTTGAATGCCTCAACCAGCTTATGAGGGAGACGGCGGATAAGACCAACTGTATCTACGAGCATAACCTGTCTGCCATCGGGAAGTATGAGGCCTCGTGAGGTGGGGTCAAGAGTAGCGAAAAGCTTATTTTCAGCGAGGACACCCGCATCGGTAAGAGCATTCATCAGAGTGGATTTGCCTGCGTTGGTATAGCCGACGATAGCCACTGTCTGCACACCGTCCTTCTCTCTCCTTTTACGCATCTGATTACGGCGTTTTTCCAGCTGTGCGAGCTCCTCCTGCAGCTTCTGAATTCTTCGTCTTATGTGTCTTTTATCGCTTTCGAGCTTAGTTTCACCGGGACCTCTGGTACCGATGCCGCCGCCGAGTCGCGAAAGTGAAGTACCCTGACCGGCCAGTCTGGGAAGCTGATATTTGAGCTGTGCGAGCTCGACCTGCAGCTTGCCTTCGCTCGTTCTCGCTCTCATAGCGAAAATGTCGAGAATGAGCATAGTACGGTCAATAACCCTGACAGAGGTAAGCTTTTCTAAATTTCTCTGCTGTGACGGTGAAAGCTCACTGTCGAAGATCAGAATGTCAACCTCGCTTGTCTGACAGAAGGCGATAATCTCTGCAAGCTTACCCATACCGACAAATGTGGCCTTTTCAGGGGCTTCCTTTTTCTGTATAACCTTACCGACAACCTCGGCTCCGGCGGTATATGCTAACTCTTCGAGCTCGTCGATAGATGCCTCTGCATCGAATTCACCTGTATCGACACTGACTAAAAGAGCTTTCTCCTGTTCCGTTTTATTTTCATACATAGGCATAATATACCACCTTAAAAAACAATTATAAAACTATAAGCTTCTTTTCACATTCGGTGAGATTTACACAGCCATCAGCGGTTACAAGAGCCATATCCTCGATTCTTACACCGAATTCACCGGGAAGATATATACCCGGCTCGACTGTAACGATATGACCTTCCTCTAAAACTGCTTTGCTTGACGGATTAAGAGTGGGAAGCTCGTGAATTTCCACACCTACACCGTGACCGAGACCGTGGCCGAAATATTCACCGTAACCTTTGTCAGCGATAATTTTTCTCGATACAGCATCTACATCCTTACAATTCACACCTGCTTTAATAGCTTCAAGTCCTGCCATCTGTGATTTAAGGACTGTTTCATATACTTCGATCTGCTTTGAGGAAACCTCACCTACTGCTACGGTTCTGGTCATATCAGAGTGATAGAACTCTGTAGTTGCACCGTAGTCCATAGTAATAAAGTCCCCTTTTTCGATTTTTTTATCCGTGGGAACTCCGTGAGGAAGTGAGCTGTTTTTACCGCTGACACAGATAGTTTCGAAGGAAAGTCCGTCAGCACCGTTTTTAAGCATAAAATATTCCAGCTCGAGAGCTACTTCCTTTTCGGTTTTATCAGTAGAAATAAAGGAGAGAATATAATCAAAAGCTCTTTCAGCTATACGCTGCGCTTTGACAATCTTCGAAACCTCTGTCTCGTTTTTCTTTATTCTGATGTCATCAACAGCACTGTCGAGGCCTCCGTCACAGGTTACACAAACAGAGGGTACAAGCTCTCTGATTTTATTGTATCTCGATACGGTAATTCTCTCACTTTCCAGCTCCAGCTCTTTAATTTCGAGACTGTCAATAAGAGGTACAAGGTCAGCCTCCATAGACTTAATCTGCAGAATTTCATCACAGGTAGTGATTTTATTCTGTGCGGCCTCGATATAGCGTGAGTCAGTCAGAAAGAAGGCCTTATCGCCTGTCACTAAAAGATAGCCGTTAGTTGAATGGAAGGAAGTGAAATAGCAGATGTTTTCCTCGCTCATAATAAGTGCGGCACTGCCCTTTTCCTTAAGATATGCTTTAAGTTTGTTAATCATCAAATATCACCAAGCCTTTATTTAATACTAAAAAAATCACCCAAAGGTATTAAGCCCTCGGGTGATTTTTGCAATTCAATTACTTAAATTTACGCTTACGAGCAGCTTCAGACTTCTTTTTTCTTGCTACTGAAGGCTTTTCATAGTGTTCTCTTTTACGAACTTCCTGAATGATACCATC
>JAFSDF010000247.1 GCA_017436375.1 Clostridia bacterium
CACGGTGATTTTTACGGTCAGGTTGATCTCGACGAGTTCGGCAACTTCTGATAAATAATTTTAAAAGGAGAGATTTTTATGATGTTACCAAATCAGATTAATAACCAGCGATTTTCTATGGTTGGAAAAGGCGGATACCGTGCAAGTGAGGTTGATGCTTTTATTCAGAGAGTTTTTCAGAACTATAATAAGCTTTATAATGAAAATAATGTGCTCAAGGAAAGACTCTCGTCAATCTCTCCCTTAATTGATGAATATAACGAAAACAAAAGAGCTATAGCCGATGCTCTTATCTGGGCCAAAACTACCTCAGATAAAACTGTAGAACAGGCACAGCAGCAGGCAAAGGAGATTATCGACTCAGCAAGCAGTGAGGGCGAAAAGATATTAGCTGATAAGGCTGTTGAAGCACAGGCAGTATATGCCCAGGAGCTTAATAATACCAAGGTTGCTCTTGAAAATGCCAAAACCGAACTCGAAATGACACGCAATCAGGCGAAGTCCTTCTCTGAAAGATATATTTCCGAAATTAATTCCAAGGCTACATCTATAATTGAGGATGCAAACCTTAATGCCTCAAAGATCGTAGCTGATGCTTACAAGGATGCACAAACCGCCAGAGATAAGGCTGATGCTCTTATTAATAAAGCCAATACAGAGCTTGCAGCTATCAAAGCCGAAGCAGCTAAACTGAAAACTGAAATAGAAAAAGCGGTTAAAATTGCAGCGGATTCCGTCTCTGCTTTTGTTCTTGATGAGCTTGAACCGGAAACGATTGATGATACAGAAGTTATAGAAGCAAAACAGATTGATTTATCTGAAATTGAGGAGTTCACTCTTGATTTCGTCAATCAGGAACCCGAAAACAGCGGCACAGAGGAGGCAGAATACTCTGTGACAGAAGGTGAAGAGTCTATACAGGAATCATCACTTATGGTTGAAACTGTTCTCGAGGTTGAATCTGATGGCGTTGAAACGAGCGAGACTGCTGAGAGGGATGATTTTATTTCCGGCGGAGCCTCCGCTTCCATGCCTGATGTAAGTGCATACATATCTAAAATTTTTGACTCGGCAGGAAGCGAAGACAGTGATTTTACATCCTTTGCTTCAGGACTTGATGAGGCCTTTGCTCAATCTCTCGGTGAAAGTGACATAAGCTTTGATGAGCTGAAAATGTCTATGGTGACTGATGAAAACGATGAAGAAAACTCGGATGAGTAACTTAAATAAAGCACGACTGTTTACATTAAGTGTAGTTACGTCTATGGTTGTTACAGATCAGATAATAAAACACTTTATTGATCTGTATCTGAAACCGATTTCGGTCAAAGCACTTATTCCCGGATTTATTCAGCTTCATTATTTCGAAAATGACGGTGCTATGATGGGCTTTATGAGCGGCAAGACCGAGCTGATGACTGTGGTATCGGTTATATGTATGGCAGCAATACTTGCAGTTCTGCTTTCAGGCAAAATTAAGTTCGGTACAGAATATGTCTGCATTGTTTTTATGGCGGCAGGCGGATTCGGTAATATAATCGACAGAATATTCCGCGGATATGTAATCGACTATATTGAGGTGCTTTTTGTTGATTTTTATATATTTAATTTTGCGGACTGTCTCGTTACCTGCAGTGCTTTTACGATAATTTTTTATGAGCTGTATTCTGTATACAGAGAATATAAAAACAAGAAAGAGAAAAATACTTAATGGTTAATGCACAGATTTTTGCTGTTGACAGTGAACAAAGCGGAGAAAGAATAGACAGGGTAATCTCTTTACAGTGTGACGGTCTCAGTCGTTCCGCTGTGCAGAAGCTTATTGATGACGGAAATGTTACTGTTAATTCGCTTATAATTACCAAAAATTATAAGGTTAAAACAGGGGACAGAGTTGCCGTAAGAATACCGGAACCAAAGGAGCTCGAAATAATTGCCCAAAATATTCCGCTTGATATTAGATACGAGGATGATGATTTACTCGTAGTCAATAAAGCCAAAGGTATGGTAGTTCATCCGGCGGCGGGCAACTACGACGGTACACTGGTAAATGCTCTTATGTACCACTGCAAGGAGTCTTTGTCGGGTATTAACGGTGTTATCCGTCCGGGCATTGTTCACAGAATTGACAAGGACACAAGCGGACTGCTTATTGTAGCAAAAAATGATTTTGCTCACATTTCTCTGGCTGAGCAGATAAAAGCGCATACCTTTACCAGAGAATATCAGAGTGTGGTATACGGCGGCTTTAAAAACGAAGAAGGAACTGTGGATGCCCCTATAGGCAGACATCCTGTGGACAGGAAGAAAATGACTGTCACGGTAAAAAATTCAAAGAATGCCACTACTCACTACAGAGTAGTGAAAAGATACAGGGATTTCACGCATCTTGCTCTTAAGCTTGAAACAGGCAGAACACACCAGATCAGAGTTCATATGTCTTACATAGGTCACCCTGTGGCAGGTGATCCTGTATACGGACCTAAAAAAGTCATTGAATATCTCGGCGGTCAGTGTCTGCACGCAGGATTAATAGGCTTCAGGCATCCCAGAACGAAGGAATATATCGAGATTCAGAGCGAGTTGCCTGAATATTTTAACGGATTTTTAAGGAGGTTAAAGGATGATTGATAAAAAGACCGACTTTTCCGATTGGTTGATTGCATCCGATATTGACGGAACAATTAACGATAAATCGAGGCATCTTGTCAAAAGAAACTATGATGCTATTCAGAAATTTGTAAAAGAGTATAAAGGTAATTTTACCCTGGCGTCCGGGAGATCTCCTCACTCTATGCGTAAGCACTATAAGAGACTCGATATACCTGACGGTATGGCTGTCGTTATTAACGGTGCCGGTATTTATGACTTTTCAAAGGAAAAAATGGTTTGGGCCAGTCCTTTAAACGATTTCTGCATTGATCTTGTAAAGAAAAGCATACAGAAATTTCCTTTTCTGGCATTTCAGGTGATTTCTGATAAGTATGTGTACATTTTCAGACCTACACCTTCTGCCCGTATTCTTGCGATAAATGCAAAATTACCGGTGAATTACTATTATAATATCGATGAAATTCCAAAAGATAATTGGTATAAGGTAATTTACACTGCTTTACCCTTTCAGATAAAGCAGGTAGAAAAATTTCTTAAAAGTAATTCCCGCACTTTTGAAAATCTTATGGCATCCTCTCCCTTCAGCTATGAAATGGTTAACGAGGGAACTAATAAAGGTAATGCTGTTCTGAAGCTTGCACAGATGCTTGGTGTTGAAAAGGAAAAAACTTCAGCCATCGGTGATTACTATAATGACTTGGAAATGCTTAAGGCTGTAGGCTTTCCTGCCTGCTGCGGACAGGCACCCGATGATATGAAAGCAATCTCAAAGCTTGTGACCTGTCACTGTAATTACGGCGCGGTTGCAGATTTGATTGAGCATATAATAAACAGCGAAAACATATAAGGAGGAATATATATGGAAGAAAACAAGAAACTCGAACTGAAAAAATTGGCAGTTCAGGTAAGAAAAGGTGTAATTGAAGGCACCTACAACGCAAAGTCCGGACATCCCGGCGGTTCGCTTTCAATCGCAGATATTATTACCTATCTGTATTTTTCGGAAATGAATATCAACCCCGAAAAGCCTGACTGCGAAAACAGAGACCGTTTCGTTCTCTCTAAAGGTCATACAGCTCCGGCTCTTTATGCTGCGCTGGCACTTAAGGGCTTTTTCCCTGTTGATCTTATCAAAACCCTGAGAAAGCCCGATTCAATTCTTCAGGGTCATCCCAGTATGAGATATACTCCCGGTGTAGATATGAGCACAGGCTCACTCGGTCAGGGTATTTCTGCAGCAGTCGGCATGGCTCTCGGCGGTAAGCTTAAAGAAAAGGATTTCCGTGTTTGCACTGTTCTCGGTGACGGTGAAATCGAGGAAGGACAGGTCTGGGAGGCTGCTATGTTTGCAGGCAACAAAAAGCTCGATAACCTCGTAGCAATAGTTGACTACAATAAGCTTCAGATTGACGGTAGCATTGATGAGGTAAATTCACCTTATCCTATCAAAGAAAAGTTCGAAGCCTTCGGCTGGAATGTAATTGAAATCTGCGGACACTGCTTCTGTGAAATCGAGGAAGCCTTCGAAAAAGCCAGGGCTTGCAAGGGAAAACCGACCTGTATTGTGGCTGAAACAGTGAAGGGTAAGGGTGTTTCCTTTATGGAAGATCAGTGTGATTGGCACGGTACAGCTCCTAAGGCTGACCAGTACGAACAGGCAATGGCTGAGCTTGATGCAGCATTTGCAGAATTGGAGGCGTAATTATGGCAGATGTAATTAAATGTGCAACCAGAGATGCTTACGGAAATGCTTTGAAGGAGCTTGGTGCAAGAGATGACATTCTTGTTCTCGATGCGGACCTTGCAAAAGCAACCAAGACAATAGCTTTCAAAAAAGAGTATCCCGACAAATTCATCGACTGCGGTATCGCTGAAGGAAATATGATGGGCATAGCCGCCGGTCTCGCAACCACGGGCTATACAGTTTTTGCTTCTTCCTTTGCTATGTTCGCTGCCGGAAGAGCTTTCGAACAGGTCAGAAACTCCATCGCTTATCCTAACCTCAATGTTAAAATCGGAGCTACACATGCAGGTATCTCTGTAGGCGAAGACGGTGCCAGCCATCAGTGCTGTGAGGATATAGCTCTTATGCGTTCTATTCCTAATATGGTTATAATTAACCCCGCTGACGATGTCGAGGCAAGACAGGCTGTTCTCGCTGCTGCTGATCACGAAGGACCCGTCTATATGCGCTTTGGCAGACTTGCCGTTCCCCGTGTAAATTCTGATGATTACAAGTTTGAAATCGGTAAGGGTGTAACTCTCAGAGACGGTAAGGATGTTACTATCGTAGCATCAGGACTTATGGTTGCCGAGGCTCTTGAAGCTGCGGATAAGCTTGCTGAAGAGGGTATTGATGCAAGAGTTATAAATATTCATACCATTAAGCCTATTGATAAAGAGCTTCTCGTTAAGGCTGCCAAGGAAACAGGTGCTATCGTTACAGCCGAAGAACACAGCGTTATCGGCGGTCTTGGCGGTGCAGTTTGTGAAGCCCTCTGTGAGGAATATCCGGTTCCCGTTATCCGTCTCGGTGTTAACGACACCTTCGGTAAGTCAGGCCCTGCACTTGAGCTTCTTAAAATTTACGGCCTTGATGCAGATAATATCGTATCAAAGGCTAAAAAAGCAATTGCTGCAAAGAATAAATAAAGTTAAATTTTCCTGAAAGGACATACAATACAATGAAAGAAATTACAAAAGATATGCTTATAGGCAATATTCTTGATGAAGACAGAGGAACAGCGGTGTTCTTCCTTGAAATGGGCATGCACTGTCTCGGCTGTCCCGCATCAAGAGGCGAAACTGTTGAAGAAGCTTGTGCTGTTCACGGCGTAAATGTAGATGAGCTCGTTGCTAAAATCAATGAGTATCTTGCTTCAAAATAAGCAAAATTCAACAATGAGCCACCATAATTCGGTGGCTCAGTTTCTTATGTGAGGTTTATATGAGCAGAATTAAACTTGATGCAAGACTTTCAGCTGTTGCTTCCATGGTAAGAGAAAACAGCAGAGTGGCTGATATCGGAACAGATCACGGATATTTGCTTGCCTGGCTTATTCAGAACGGTATTTCTCCCGGAGGGATAGCTGCCGATATAAATAAAGGTCCCCTCGAAAATGCGAGGAAGACAGTGAGTGAGGCGGGTATTGCTGATAAGGTTGAGCTAGTGCTTTCTGACGGGCTTAAAAACATAGATGAAAACAGCTGTGATGATATAGTTATTGCCGGTATGGGCGGAAACCTTATCGCAGACATACTTTCGGATTGTCAGTGGATATATAATCCCGATTTGCGCATAATAGCGCAACCGATGTCACACGGGGAAGTTTTGCGTGAATTTTATATTAATAACGGCTTCGAAATACTTGAAGAGAGAACAGCTTCAGACGGAAAACGCATTTATTGCGTTATTTCCGCAGCTTACACAGGTGAAAGACCTCAAAAAGATATATCGTACATATATTTGGGAAAGCTCACTGATAACAAGGATGAAACAACAAATAAATACATAAAAAAAATCCTGACTGCTCTCGAAAAGAAGTATTCTGCTCTGATTAATGCAGGTAAAGAGGATGCAAGCAGCTTAGGTGAAATTATCGCTTCGATAAAAGGTAAGATTACGGAGGAAAATAATGGTAACTGTTAAAGATATTTACGATTATATAAATACCTTTGCCCCATACTCTTCACAGTGTGAGTGGGACAATTGCGGTATTCTTATCGGTGATAAGGACAAAAAGGTTAAGAGGATCGGCTTCGTGCTTGACCTTACTGATGAATCACTATGTGATGCCGTCAGCAAATCTGTTGATCTTGTAATAACCCATCATCCTGTTATCTTCAAAGCACAGAAAAGCTTCCTCAAAGGAAACATAGCCTTTGAGGCCGCTATGAAAGGGATAACTGTTCTGTCTGCACACACCTGCTTTGACTGTGCAGAAGGTGGTGTAAACGATGTTCTGTGTAATATTCTTGGCATAAGAAACGCAGTGGGAGTACCTTCGGATTCATGCTCTGTGCCTATGGCAAGAATAGGCACTGTCGATGAAATTTCGTCTGAACAGTTTGCTGAATTCGTCAGCAAAAAGCTTAAGACAGTGTGCCGTGTGGCTGATTGCGGAAACATAATTAGAAAAGTGGCTGTTTGCGGCGGTGCAGGAGCCGATTTTATCGATGATGCTGTTAAAATGGGTGCTGATGCCTATGTAACAGGTGATATGGACCACCACGATTTCCTTCATGCTGTCGATGCAGGTATCACTGTAGTGGCGGCAGGTCATTATGAAACGGAGAACCCATCATTAGCAGCACTTAAAGAAAAAATCTGTGCAGATTTTTCTGAGATTGAGGGAATTTTACTTAAACAGTGTAATCCTGTAAAATATGTGGGTTAAGGTGAATTATGGCGTTAGACGGAATTTTTTTATCGAAAACAAAAGATGAGCTGATAAACAAAACAGTCGGTTTAAGAGTTGACAGGGTTAATCAGCCCACAAAGGACGAAATTATACTGAATTTGCGAGGTAAGGGCTGTTCGTACAGGCTTCTGTTCTGCGTTCGTGCTGACAGTCCTCGTGTTCATTTTACATCTCATCTTATTGACAATCCTCCTGTTCCTCCTATGTTCTGTATGCTTATGAGAAAGTATCTCACAGGCGCTCTTATTAAAAATATCAGACAGCAGGAAATGGACAGAATTCTGTTCATTGATTTTGACGCTACCAATGAGATAGGGGACAGAACCGAGCTGACATTATGTACAGAGATTATGGGAAAATACTCAAATCTTATTCTAATAAGAGAAGGTAAGGTAGTTGATGCGGTCAAGAGAGTTGATATTACCACCTCGTCCGTAAGACAGATCCTACCCGGAATAGAATATAAGCTTCCTCCGGCACAGGGAAAGCTTAATTTGGAGACAGAATCCGTTGACGGTATAATTGAAGCAATTCTCGTACAAAAAGATAAGCTTCTTTCTTCGGCGATTATAAACAGCCTTCAGGGTGTTTCTCCTATAGTTTCGAGAGAGCTTGCATACAGAGCTACTTATGATGACTGCCAGGTTTCGGAGCTTACTCCGGAGCAGATCGATATTCTCAAGAATGAGTTAGCTTTTATCAAGGATAATCTTCACAGCTATGATGAATTTTATTTACTTGCTGATGAAAGCGGTAAGCCAAAGGATTTTTCACACTATGAAATCATGCAATATTCCGGAAAGCTTAGTATCAAAAAATATAATAGCTGCTCTGAGCTACTCGATGATTTTTATTATGAAAGAGACAGAATTAACCGTATTAATCATAGGGGGCATGAGCTGATTAAGCTGATAAATAACCTCATAGAGCGTACTTCAAGAAAGCTTGCCATACAAAGCGAGGAGCTGAAAAAATGCGGTGAGAAAGAAAAATTGCGTCTGTTCGGCGAGCTTATACTTGCAAACTTATACAGACTGTCCAAGGGTGTGTCATATTACGAGGTTGAGAACTATTATGACGGGGGCAGGATAATCCGTATTCCCTGCAACCCCGCTCTGACACCTACAGAAAATCAGAAAAAATACTACAAGGATTACCGCAAAGCACAGACTGCGGAAAAAATGCTCGAAAAATTAATTGAAGATGGCAAAAATGAAATTATTTACCTTGAATCTGTTCTTGACGAGCTTTCCAGAGCGGACACTGACAGTGAGATTTCACTTATTAGACAGGAGCTTGCACAGGTAGCATATATCAAAAACATAAAGGGTAAAAAACAGAAGGCTCCAAAGGAATTACCGCCTCTGGAGTTTCGCTCGAGTGACGGTTTCCGCATTCTTGTAGGAAGAAATAATGCTCAGAATGAGAAACTTTCGCTGAAAACAGCTATGAAAACCGATATGTGGCTTCATACGCAGAAAATCCCGGGCTCACATGTAATAATATGTGGTGACGGTAAAGAAATATCTGATCAGGCCATAGAGGATGCCGCTGTAGTTGCTGCATACTACAGTAAGGCAAGAGAATCCACGCTTGTGCCTGTAGATTATACTCGCGTGAAGGCACTCAAAAAGCCGGGCGGCGGTAAAACGGGTATGGTTATTTACCATGAATATTACACGATAATAGTCAATCCAGACAGAGAATTTGTTGAAAAATTAAAGGTAAAATAAATAAGGAGGTAGGGTATGTCTTTTACGCATTTGCATCTTCATACAGAGTACAGTCTTCTTGACGGTGCCTGCAGAGTCAATCAGCTTATAGACAGGGTCAAGACGCTTGGTCAGACTGCTGTAGCAATTACTGATCACGGCTCAATGTACGGTGTGATTGATTTTTATAAGGCGGCAAAGGAAAAAGGTATAAAGCCGATCATCGGCTGCGAATGCTATGTTGCCAAAAGAAACCGATTTGATAAGGTACACGGCGTTGACAACGAAAGACATCACCTTGTGCTTCTTTGCGAAAACAACACAGGCTATCAAAATCTCATACAGATGGTCAGTAAGGCCTGGACTGAAGGCTTTTACACAAAACCGAGAATAGATAAAGAGCTTCTCGAAAAGCATCACGACGGCCTGATTGCGTTATCAGCCTGTTTAGCAGGTGAGATACCGAGCTTGCTCGTAAGAGGGGATTACGAGGGTGCCAAAAATACAGCACTATGGTATAAAAAAGTATTCGGTGAGGGAAAATATTTCATTGAAATACAGAACCACGGCCTCAGAGAACAGCTTGAGATTATACCTGATCTTGTCCGTCTTTCTGAGGAAACGGGTATACCTCTGGTAGCAACCAATGATGCACATTATCTAACCAGAGAGGATTCATCTGTTCAGCAGGTTCTGATATGTATACAGACCAACCATGTTCTCGGTGAAGAAACAGGCCTCGAGTTCAGCACAGATGAGTTTTATGTAAAAAGTGAAGCGGAAATGCGTGAAGTATTTTCTGAAATTCCCGATGCAATAGACATTACTGAAAAAATCGCTGATATGTGTAATGTTGAGTTTGAATTCGGTAACACTAAGCTGCCTCATTTTGAAGTGCCTAACCAGATGGATCACTTTGAATATTTTAAAAATCAATGCTTTTTCGGATTATACGAGAAAAAAGGTGATAATCCTCCGCATAAATATATAGACAGACTCAATTATGAGCTTGACATAATAAACAGAATGGGCTATGTGGATTATTTTCTTATCGTTCATGATTTCATACGGTACGCTAAAAGCAAGAATATTCCTGTCGGACCGGGCAGAGGCTCGGGGGCCGGCTCTCTTGCAGCTTACTGTATAGGAATTACCGGAATAGATCCTTTGCAGTATAATCTTCTCTTTGAGCGTTTTCTTAATCCTGAAAGAGTCAGTATGCCTGACTTTGATATTGATTTCTGTTATGTTCGCAGACAGGAAGTAATTGATTATGTTATTTCTAAGTACGGTGCCGATCATGTAGCTCAGATAGTAACCTTCGGAACTATGGCAGCAAGAGCGGCGATAAGAGATGTTGGCAGGGTTTTAGGCTTGCCTTATGCTGTAGTTGATGAGGTTGCGAAGCTTATACCTCAGGAGCTGAAAATTACAATTGATAAAGCACTGAGAATGTCTAAGGAGCTTCGCAGTCTTTACGAGAGTAACGATGATGTGAAAAAGCTTATTGACATTTCAAAAAAAGTTGAGGGTATGCCGCGTCACGCATCTACACACGCGGCAGGCGTAGTAATTACACGCGATCCCGTTTCGTCCTATGTTCCTCTCGCTGTCAATGATGAAAGTGTAGTCACACAGTTTACGATGGTTACTCTCGAACAGCTCGGACTTCTGAAAATGGATTTTTTAGGCCTTCGCACTCTCACTGTTATCAATGATGCCGTTCAGATGGTAAAAATTAGCAATCCTGATTTTTCTATTGATACAATTCCCTTAAGGGATAAAAAAACATTTGATATGCTTTCGGATGGCAGAACTGACGGTGTCTTTCAGTATGAATCTGCCGGTATGAGAAGTGTGCTCTCAAGACTTAAGCCCGAATCTCTCGAGGACCTTATTGCTGTAATTTCCCTGTACAGACCCGGTCCTGCCGATTCGATTGACACTTATATCCATAACCGTCACCATCCCGAGGATACCGTATATAAAACGGAGCTTGTCAGAGATATACTGGATGTTACCTACGGCTGTATGGTATATCAGGAGCAGGTTATGCAGATATGCCGTAAAATAGCCGGCTATTCCTACGGCAGAGCTGACCTTGTCCGCAGAGCAATGAGCAAGAAAAAGCTTGATGTTATGGAGAAGGAAAGACATAACTTCATTTACGGTCTAAAAAATGAAAAAGGTGAAACTGAATGTGTAGGTGCACTCGTCAACGGCGTCAGTGAAGAAATGGCAAATGAAATTTTCGACGAAATGTCAAATTTCGCCAAATACGCCTTTAATAAATCCCACGCTGCTGCTTATGCTTATGTGTCTTATCAGACAGCGTGGCTCAAGGCTCACTATCCCTGCGAGCTGATGGCGGCCACCCTCACCAGTGTACTTGACTCATCTGTAAAAGTGTCAGGTTATATCGCAGAGTGTACAAGAATAGGTATCAGGGTTCTGGCTCCGAATATTAACAGCAGCTTTGAGGGATTTACAGTCAAGAACGGGCAGATACGCTTCGGCTTATTGGCGATTAAAAATCTCGGAAGAAGCTTTATAAAAACTATCATTGATAACAGAGAGCAGGGCGGAAAATATACATCATTTTATACTTTCTGTAAAAGGGTATACTCCAGAGAATTTAATCGCCGCGCTGTAGAAAGTCTCATTAAATGCGGTGCCTGTGACGGTTTGGATATGAATCGCAGACAGATGCTTTATATGCTTCCGCTGATAATTGCTGAGCTCGACGCTGATAAAAACCGTAATGTGGTAGGTCAGATAGGCTTTTTTGATGAGGATTCAGGCTTTTCCTTCAGAAATGAAATGAAGGCACCTGATCTTGAAGAAATGCCTAAAAATGAGCTGCTTGCATACGAAAAGGAAATAACAGGACTGTATATTTCCGGGCATCCGATGGATGAATACAATAAAATATCTGAGCGACTTAAATGTGATAAGATTTCTGATATTCTTGAAACCGGCGGCGATTTTGGCTCGAAATATAAAGATAATGTTAATGTTAAAATACTAGGTATAGTAACCCGTGCAGAAAAGAAAATCACAAAGAACAATTCTACTATGTGTTTTGTGGAAGTTGAGGATATAGGCGCTTCAATTGAGTGTATAGTATTTTCTAAGCTTTACGCCGACAGAATAAACCATCTCAAGACCGGCAATATTCTCCTTATCAGAGGCAGACTCAGTATGCGAGAAGACAGAGCTCCGTCTGTTATTTGTGAAAGCATAGAGTCTAATCCTAAAAATCTTTATAAAGATGATTTACAACAAGAAAAATCCGTTATAATACACTGCGCCGGTTCTGCTGAGCTTCTTTCGGAAAAAATCAGAATCCTTTGTGAGCTTTTCAGTGGCACTACTTCGCTTCATATTCAATATAATGGTAGTGCAGAAAAAAAGAAGATAGGTTCGGTCAAATGGTGCACCAAGGTAATTGATGAGCTGACATATATGTCTGAAAGCTTCAAATTTTCTTTTCAGGAAGAATGAATCTGTAAAATTGTGGTAACGGTGTCGATTTTTTGATTAAACCTTGACTTTTATACAAATTTGTGTATAATATTTCTAAATGTTTAAACAGTAAATAATTCATCGATTTATGATGTCAGGAGGACGTAATAATGCTTAAAACTATTGGTGTTTTAACAAGCGGTGGCGATGCCCCCGGTATGAATGCTGCTATCAGGGCTGTTGTCCGCGCAGGCTGTGAACTCGGTATGAAGGTTTACGGCATCAGAAGAGGATACAACGGTCTTATGGATGATGATATGTACGAGATGAATCTTCGTTCTGTTTCTGATATTATTAACAGAGGCGGCACTATTCTCTATTCCGCCAGATCTTCCCGTTTTAAAACTGAGGAGGGTATGCAGGCCGCTATCGATACCTGTAAAAAAAGAGGTATAGAGGGACTTGTTGTTATCGGCGGTGACGGCTCCTTCAGAGGCGCGCGTGACCTTTCTTTGGAAGGAATTCCCTGCATCGGCATCCCTGCCACTATTGATAACGATATTTCTTCAACCGAATATACAATCGGCTTTGATACTGCAATGAATACTGCCTGCGAAATGGCCGACCGTCTTCGCGATACTTCGCAGTCGCATTGTCGCTGCTCGATAATTGAGGTTATGGGCCGTCATGCAGGCCATCTCGCTTTGGAGGTAGGAACTGCTGTCGGTGCAACCGCAATTCTCGTTCCCGAAGTACCCTATGACCTTAAGACTCAGGTCGTTGACCATA
>JAFSDF010000248.1 GCA_017436375.1 Clostridia bacterium
GAAAATCCCAACGGTGTTCCCGTTTCCGCTATCGTATTCGGCGGCCGCCGTGCTAAGCTTGCTCCCCTCGTTTATCAGTCAAGAGACTGGAACCACGGTGTATTCGTTGGCTCTATTATGGCTTCCGAAACCACAGCAGCAGCATCAGGTGCAGTAGGTGTTGTCCGTCGTGATCCTATGGCTATGCTTCCCTTCTGCGGCTATGATATGGCTGACTACTGGCAGCACTGGATCGACATCGGTGAAACCCTCGATGCTGACAAGGCTCCCAAAATCTTTAATGTTAACTGGTTCCGTAAGGATGACGAAGGCAACTTTATGTGGCCCGGCTTCGGCGATAACCTCCGTGTTCTCGACTGGATTATCGACCGCTGTGAGGGTAAGGTAGGTGCTGAGGAAACAGCTATCGGTTACCTTCCCAAGGCTGAGGACATCAACCTCGAAGGTCTCGAGGGTGAAATCACTATCGAAGGACTCAAGTCAATCCTTGATGTAGACAAGGCTCTCTGGGCTGAGGATGCCAAGGGTATCGAAGAGTTCTACGCTAAGTTCGGTGACAAGCTTCCCAAGGAGCTTCGTGCAGAGCTTGAAACACTCAAAAAGAACACAGCTGAATAATTAAAAGCTTATAAATAAAGGCAGTCCGACGGGCTGCCTTTATTGATTACAGGATATGAGAAAAGGCACCCCATAGGGGTGCCGAATTTATTCTCTTTTGCTTATTTCTTTAAGAAATCAAAGGATAATTCGCCCTTGAAAAGCTTTGTAAAGGTACGGATTATAAACATAATGAATTTATAAAGCAGACTGAATTTAGCTTCATCTGAGCCTTCCTCGGGAAGGGGAGCATCCTTTTCAGTGACGGGAGTGAGTGTCTCGGCCGTAATTCCGGCATCGATGTACTGGGGATATTCAGCCAGAGTAGCTACCGTCATATTATCTGTGGCAAGAATGGCATCAAGGAAGGTGTAGAGAGCATCAGCGTTAAAATAGTCGTGATAGCAGTTTTTGATGAACCAGGTTGTCTCGGGGAAAAGACAGGTAGAAGCATCTATTTTTTCATCGGGTGAAAGATATTTTTTCTCTGCGTCTGTCATATCTGAAATATAGGAGGCAGACAGAGTCTTTCCGAAATCGGCTGTAGTAGCACCGAAGGAGGTGAGAGATGTTTCAGCGACAGCATCGCTGAGAGGATTGCAGTCTCCGAAAAGGGGAGCAGAGGGGAGATTGTATTTGGAAATGACATGAATATCAATGCCCTTTTCTGCATGTGCCTTGAGGACTGCATCGGAGGTTAACTGAACCTTATTGTGGTATTCCTCGATGAGAGCGAGGGTACCGGCATATTCCTTGCGGATTTCGTCTGTGTTGTAAACGAAGCTTACTGCTTCATCGAAGTATTCCTCGGGAACCATAGCCCAGAAGGAGGGGAAGGAGCCGTAGGAGGCTCTGACAAGACGGGGGATGAGGTCATCCTTGATAGCGTCGATGAGCTCCTGGAGCTTATCTGTACCAAGGTGAAGCATCTCGGCCTGCTCGAAAACAAGGAGAATAACATCGATGAATTCCTTGATGAAGTTATCCTCGATGATGCTTTCATATTTAAGCAGCTCGGTTGCATATTCATTGATCGTGTCGGCGTTAAGCTCGATATTGCCTGAGAAAAGTCTGCCAATGAGACCGATACCCTCTGTGGAGGGAACATACATAATAACATCGTCGATTTTTTCGCTTGCATCGCTGTTTGCAGCCAGATAAGCGGAGATGATGTTAGCACCGTAGCAGCGGCCTACGAGATCAACCTTCTTTGTTTTTGAGCTTTTGACTGCAGTATCGACGAGAGCTTCTATCTGCTCCTTAAGAACCAGGGGAGAAAGTCTCCAGTCATAGAAGAAATAGTATTCATCAGCCGCAAAATAGTTATGGCTGTTGAGGTTTGGTATGAACTGATTACCGCTGATTTTACCGTCTTCACCTACCTTGACCGTACCGTCGGGATTAAGAAGGATTTCTTCGTAAACGGGAGCCATTCTGTCGTAGATGGAGTCGCAGTATTCGCTGTAGTCGCCTGTGAATGATGCGGCGGCAAGAGCAGTGAGACAGGGAACGGCGGCTTCCTTTACTATAGCGGCTACATCTGCCTCGAGGGGATAGATTTTTTCACTGTTATAGTCATATCTGTCAGTGAAAAGATTACCGCCGTAGCCGAGAATGTAAATTACGGGGTCCAGAGCCTCCTCAGCGGCAGAGGCGGCCATAGGCAGAGCACCGCACATCATAATCACGGCCAGAGCAAGTGCAAGAATTTTTTTGAGCATAGGTTTTTCCTCCTCATATTATAATAGTATAGCATACAACAGACTAATTTTAACAAAGCTGTGAACATTTGTCAATTGCTTGCGTAATATATTTTAATATTTATCAGACAAACCTTAAAATATATTCGGGCAAACGTATAATACACAGGTGGAAATATGTATATTTCCTCTGTTTTTCAGAGAAAACGCTCAATTTGTCAAAGGCATATAATATTTTTTTAATTTTTTGTTAAAAAAATATTGACAAATTAAACGGATAGTAATATCATATACCTTGTAAGAGATAAACATCTCTCAAACAATAATTTAAGAAGGAGGAAAAATCAATGTTTGAAAACATCGTTATCGAATTAGGCGAATACAAAGTGGACATCGCTCCCATTCTCAATGCTCTTGCTAAGTTCGTAAAGGCTATCCTTGAAGCATATCTTCCTGCTGATCTTAAGGATGCAGTAGAAGAGGAATAATTCTTTATCACTGATTTTTTATTGAAATTTATTACAGGAGGATACTATAATGAAAGAAGCTCTTAAAGTTCTTTTCAGTGCTGATGAAAGCGCTACAAACAGAGCAGCTGCTTTTGCTGAAATCTTAGACATTCTTCTCACTTATGTGCTTGGTCTTATCGGTATCGAAGCTGAAGAAGAAGCATAATTTCAGACTTGCTTTGTAAGATAATCTGTTCCCCGTTTCTCAGGAAGCGGGGATTTTTTTGCCACCTTGCAGAGCCTCCCCTGAAAGGGAATGTCATTAACTTAAAAGTTAATCTGTCATCTTGAGCTGAACCCTTCCACCGCTATCGCGGTCCCCCTTTTCTCCGAAACCGGAACCCTTTTGTCCGTTCCGCTGTCACGGACATTTCCCCTAACAGGGGAATAACCTTTCAGGGACGGCAGAAAGATCTTAAAA
>JAFSDF010000249.1 GCA_017436375.1 Clostridia bacterium
CTTTTTATTTTATGCTGTGCAGTGAAATCGCTGCCTTTGCTCCCTCATCGCACAGATATTTCGTCTGATGTATGCTTCGTCTCCTCAGGCACCTTCGCCCCGACAGTCGCTTACCGCTCTGTCTGCTTTTCCGAAAGTTCCTGCAAGAAAGGTCCGTAAAAAATTTAAAAAAACTTAGCTCACATGTCATCGTTAAGTATACTTTATAGAAATAAAGACATATTTTGTTTTTTTACAGCCTCTTTATGATTTTTATAAAAATTTTCTTCTGAAAATCTCCACGGCATTCTCCTTAGTGAAGCCGCCGGGGGAGAAAATGAAATTATTCGGTACTGTGTCATAACGGGCGCAGAAAGACAGGATTTCCTCCTCGGTCATTTTAATCTCAGGTAAAGCCGTAAGCTCACGGATAATCCGCTTAAAGCTTTCCTTATCTGTATTCATTACAGAGAGGAGTCTGTCTGTCTTGTCCTTCTCATACTGTGCGCTTCTGTCGATGAACTCGTCCATAAAGGCTGTACACGCCTTGCCGTGGGGAATACCGTAGTTTTCCGTCAGGATATATCCGAGAGGGTGGGGGAAGGCGGTACCGCAGTAGGCGAGGGTGATGCCTGCGTAGAGTGAGCCGTAGTAGAGCTTTTCTCTCATTTCTTCGTCAGGGTTTGTCTTGGCTGAATGAAGGAATACCAGCCCCTGCCATATAAGCTCCACTGCCTTTTCACCGAAAAGAGCGGGAATATCCGAGCATTTCACCGACATATAGCCCTCCATAGCGTGAGCCAGAGCATCCAGAGCCGTGGATACAGTGATGTCATAGGGCATAGAGTGGGTGTAGGTCGGGTCCGCATAGGTAAGACAGGGGAAGCAGTCAGTGGGCGAGATGCTCTTTTTTCTGCCTGTGGCAGGATCGGAAAGCACACTTACCCTGCCTGCCTCACTGCCTGTTCCTGCAGTAGTGCCGATGAGAACGATGGGCAGAGCTCTGTTTCTTTCGCACTGAGAGTAAATATCGTAGAGAGTAAGGTCGGGGTTAGCCGTATAGACGGCCACAGCCTTCGCCGCGTCCAGGGGTGAGCCGCCGCCGATGCCGATAACGAAATCAGCGCCGAAATTTCTCGCCTTCTCAGCCGCTTCAAAGCAGTGATCCAGACGGGGGTTTGGGCCTATGCCGTCATAAAGGATGCTTTCTATGCCTTCGTTTCCGAGAGCGTAAAGAACATCGTCGAGGGCACCGCTTTTTTTTGCCGAGGAGCCGCCTGTGACGATGATGCACTTTTTACCCATAGGGGAAAGGAGGCTGCTTTTTTCTCTTACACAGCCCTTGCCGCTTATTACATTAATGGGAATACTGAAATTGAAATCCATTTTTATTCCTCGCTTTCAGCAGGATTTTTGTGATGTAATTATAGCAGAAACAGTTTTTTATTGCAAGAGAACCTTTAAGAAAGCTGTCACGAAATGACTGAGAGGTAAATAAAAAACCCCACCAAACGGTGGGGCTTTATACGATTTAAATCATATAAATGATTGATTATTCAGCTGCTGCGTCCTTGCCGAAGTTAACAACATCGTCAATAGCAGATTCTACGTTGCCTACGAATTCATCGTCAACTTCATAGCCGAAAAGCTTAAGGAGAGCTGCGATAGCCTTCTTAAAGAAATCAAGAATAAGATCCATTGTATAATCCTCCTTGTTAGATTTCAGTTAAACTGATAAAGTGTGAGTTGATTAATTTTTAAAATTATTCAACATC
>JAFSDF010000023.1 GCA_017436375.1 Clostridia bacterium
GCTGTCGCCTTGCGAGGCTTTTGGCAAAAATACAGGGAATTTTGTTCGAGAAACAAATACTTCCTTATCGGACGTCGGCGAAGCCGCAACTCCCTTAATTATTTATTTAGCGTAATCTACCGCTCTTGTCTCACGGATCATATTAACTCTGATCTGACCGGGATATTCGAGCTCCTGCTCGATCTTTTCTACGATGCTGTGAGCGAGAAGAACCATCTCTTCATCACTGACGGCTTCGGGCTTGACGAGAATACGAACCTCACGGCCTGCCTGAATTGCAAAGGCACTGTCTACGCCGCTGAAGGATTTGGAAATCTTTTCGAGAGATTCGAGACGCTTGATGTAGTTCTGAAGATTTTCTCTTCTGGCGCCGGGCCTTGCGGCAGAAATGGCATCAGCAGCCTGAACGAGACAGGCAATGATGCTTTTCGGCTCCACATCACCGTGATGAGCGTGAATAGCGTTAATGACAATGTCATTTTCCTTATACTTTTTAGCGGCCTCCACACCGAGCTCGATATGTGAGCCCTCCTGCTGATGGTCGATAGCCTTACCGATATCGTGGAGAAGACCTGCACGCTTGGCAAGCTTAACATCGACACCCAGCTCAGAAGCCATAAGACCTGCGATGTAGGAAACCTCGAGTGAGTGATTAAGGACATTCTGACCGTAGCTGGTACGGTACTTAAGACGGCCCAGAAGCTTAACAAGCTCATTATGGACACCGTTTACACCGGCATCGATAACTGCTCTTTCACCTGCCTGCTTGATGGTCTGATCGACCTCACGCTTAGCCTTTTCGTGGATCTTTTCGATAAGGGCGGGGTGAATTCGTCCGTCACCGATGAGTCTTTCGAGAGTGATTCTGGCCACCTCTCTGCGGACGGGATCAAAGGATGAAAGGGTAATAGCCTCGGGAGTGTCATCGATAATAAGATCGACACCTGTGATAGTTTCGAGGGTACGGATGTTTCTGCCCTCACGGCCGATGATTCTACCCTTCATTTCATCATTGGGAAGAGCAACTACGGAAACCGTAGCCTCAGATGCGTGATCGGCTGCACAGCGCTGGATAGCGGTGGTGATGATCTCGCGGGCAAGTTTTTCGCTTTCCTCGCGTACCATCTGCTCGTATTCCATAACCTTGACAGCCTTTTCTCTTTTGAGAGATTCCTCGATTGTATTGATTAAATCAATCTTAGCCTGCTCTTTTGTATAGCCCGATATTTTTTCAAGCATTTCTAACTGACTTCTTTTGATGCTTTCTGCTTCGGAAAGTTGGTTTTCAGCCTGTTTGATTTTTTCATCAAGCTGTTCTTCTTTTTTCTCTAAATTTTCAGTTCTTTTATCGAGACTTTCTTCCTTCTGGATCATTCGTCTTTCCTGACGCTGAACCTCGTTTCTTCTCTCACGAAGCTCTTTGTCGGTTTCATTTCTGAATTTATGAATTTCATCCTTGGCCTCAAGAATAGCCTCTTTTTTCTTAGTTTCAGCCTCTGCAACCGCCTGATTGACGATGCGGATGGCCTCCTCATTAGCGGAGCCGATAAGTGCTTCAGCAGTCTTTTTTCTGTGTGCCTGACCGGCAACAAAGCCGACAACACCGAAAACCACTGCACATACAGCGCCGATTACTATATATAACCAATCCAAAGTAGCAGCACCTCCTTCTTTTAAAATTCAAATATCACCGTCTGGTTCATCAAAAGAATTACAGTAATGTTACTCGAACGACAGTTCGCACTATCCTGTATATTTTAAAACAATTTATACAATATGTCAAGTATAATAAGGTTATTTTTGATTAAAAATTTATAGAATTTGAATAATATATCTTATGACATAATGAAAAAGACGGTCGCCTGTTGGGCGACACTTCATAAGGAAGTCAAGGTTTTTATTAGCTCTTTTCCGCTTAAAGATCACGAAAAACACCCGAAATACACAAGTATGACGGGTGTTTTGTCATTTCCTTTAAACGAAAAATATCACAATAAAAACTGCTTTGCACCTTAAAATTCAGATGTTTTTGATGCAGAACAAGGAAAAAAGCACAGGAATCCTTTACGGATTGCGAGCATTTTTGACGATGTTATGCGCTAAAACAGCGGATTTTAAGGCTTAACATCCTTATGAAGTGTCGCCCTTACAGCAACCGTCTGTCAATTATTTTATTATGTTTATTTCCTTACCTTCCAGGAGTCTCTCGATTATCATTTTGGGAATAGCCATTAATTTTTTAAGTATTTCGAGGAATTTTTCAAAGAAGGTCGGTTCTTTTTCTTCCTCAGCAGTCAGAATCTCAAGCTTACCGCTGCCCTCCTCATCATATCTGAGGAACTGAGGTCTGTTTGGATCTGTGAAAACATCAATATCATCATGGATAATTTCTTTGGAGAGGTCCTCATAATCTCCGGGGCTTGTAGAGTGACCGACACCCTTTATGAACCATGTTCTGAAGGGGAATGCACAGGTTGAGGCATCTATATTCCATTCAGGTGACATAAAGTTATATTCAGGATACCTCTGCTGCTTATAGTCAGCCGGGAACTTGGCGCCGTAGGTGGTACAGGTAGCACCTGAGGATGTGACAGGGAGACTTACCAGTCCGTCATCCATAATATTGGTACCGTCTGTAAGAGGAATGGCTGCCTGGCCGAACTTTGCAATAATTGCTACCTTGAGATCTTCGTTTTCAGCCTCGGCATCAAGATAAATCTGAGTTGCGTTGTTTGCTATTTCATTATGATAATAGGTCACCTTTGAAATAAGCTCTGCATACTTATGATCGGGATCTGCGTAGTTTTCGCCGTAGAGGAATTTCATAGCGGGAATAAAGTGCCGGTCAGGTATGCATACCCACATAGTAGGAAGTGTAGCCAGGAAATCGCGGGCTGCATCGGCAATACCCATATAAACAGCGTTTCTCAGCACGGGCTCTGCAAGACTGTCAAGTAAGGGCTTGAGAATACCTGCCGCCTCCAGAAGGTAGAGAAGCTCCGTGAAAACAGGGGCCTCTGCCACATCATCGAGGAAATCGCACAAGCCGATGGGGCTGACATTGAAATTACCGCTGAAAAGCTCACCTAAGAACTCCATACCGCCGGTGGAGGGGGCACGAAGGAGAACAGTGTCAACTCTGTAGAGCTGATCCTTATATTCTTTCATATATGCGGTAACCACATTTGCACCGAAGGATGAGCCGACGAGCTCGATTTTCTCAGCATCCGTTTCCTCAAAAACCTGCTCAATACCTTCATTGAGATAATCAGCAAGATCTGCAGGTGACATTCTGCAGTCATAATACAACTCATACTTGCCGTCACCCTTATACCTGAGTCCCATAGGCTCCGTGGTAACACCTTCCATATTCGATCCGTCAGGATTGAAGGCAAGCATTCCCAGAGTATCCATAACATAGCTATAGATAACGGTACGCAGCACATTAGGCTCATTATTCTTTATTGATTTGAGGATGTAATCTCCGATATTGCTGAGATTACCGATAAATCTGTCCTTATCTATGGGATAGAACAGTGATTTCTGCTCAGGATCATCCTCGTAATAAATCTTTACACTGCTGGCACCGAAGCCCTTGACTCTGACCTCGGGATAGTGATTATAGGTCTCACCTCTGCCGGTAACCACAGGTCGCTCTGCGGCACCCACATTAAAAGCCATAGGCATAACGGATAAAAGCACCAGACAGGTAAGAACAATAGAAAGTATTCTTTTAGCTGTATTTTTCATCTGCCAACTCTCCTTTAATAATCTATTTATATATATGGGGATAATACTCCTAAAATATAACCAATTTGTGTAGCAATATTTAAAAAAAATTAATGAAGCTGTTGTGTTGACACAACAGCTTCATTAAATCAGCAATCCGATAAAGATTTAAGCACTTCTGTTATTATTTAAAAATAGAAATTTCTTTACCGTTTAAAAGCTTTTCAAATATCATTCTCGGAATTTCCATTAATTTTTTGATGAAATTCAGTATTTTTCCAAAGATACCTTCGCTCTCCTCTTCTGCCGTGAGAGGCTCCAGCATTTCGGGATCCTCAGCCGAAACTGTCAGATACTGAGGTCTGTTCGGATCAGTGAAAACATCGAGGTCCTTATATATGATTTCATCAACAAGCCTCAGATAGTCTGCGTTTTTCTGAGTATGCTCGAGCCCCTTTATGTACCAGGTAGTGAAGGGGAATGCACCCGTAGATGCATCGATATTCCACTCAGGACACATAAAGTTACGGTCAGTGTATTTGGCCTGCACATAATCAGAGGGAAGCTTTGCACCGTAGGTGGTACAGGTAGCTCCGAAGGAAGACACGGGAACAGTTACGAGACCGTCATCCATAATGTTTTCGCCTGTACCGAAGGGAATGGCTGCGATACCGAACTTTGTGATAAGAGCCATATTCAGACCCTCGTTTTCAGCCTCGGCATTTGTATAAATCTCTGCGGCCTTGTTGGCTACATTATAGTGATAATAAATCATCTCCGAAATGAGCCTTGCATATTCGTGATTCGGATCATTATAGTTTTCTCCGTAAAGGAACACTAAAGCATCCTCAAAGTATTCATCGGGAATACATGCCCACACGGCAGGAAGTGAAGCCATAAAATCGCGTGCCACATCGACAACTGCATAATAAACTGCTTCCTTGAGCACAGGAACGACGAGAGTTTTCAGTAAAAGATCCAGAACACCGGACTTTTCCATAATATAGAAAAACTCCGGAATAATACCCGAACCGGCCATACGGTCAATAAAATCGCAAAGACCAATGGGGCTGATTTCAAAATTACCGCTGAAAAGCTCACCGAGGAAGCGGATGCCTCCGATAGACGGAACACACTGAAGAACAGTATCCACCTTATCCAGCTCCTCGCTGTAGAGATACATATATGCAATTACGACATTTGCACCGTAGCTGGAGCCTACAAGCTCAACCTTTTCTTTACCGCTTTCCTCGAGCACCTGCTCGACAGCCTTATGGAGATCCTTGGCTATAAGCAGGGGTGACTGACGGCAGTCATAGTAGAACTCATATTTACCGTCACCGGCATACCTTACACCCACAGGCTCTGTGGTAACACCCTCCATGCTTGAGCCGTCGGGATTAAGACCGAGCATACCGAAGCAGTCCATAAGATAATTATAAATAACGGAATGCAGTATATCGGGATTTTCATCCTTCAGTGCTTTGCCGATATATTCACCGACATTTCCGAGATTTTTAATAAACCTTTCAGATTCAAACGGCCAGAACAGAGACTTCTGCTCCGGATCGTCCTCGTAATAAATCTTTACACAGCCGGAGCCGAATCCGGTAACAAGAATCTGAGGATAATGGTCGTACTCCTCCTCTGCCGCCATCGCTGCACCGCAGCAGGAAAAGAGCGTGAAAAGCACTAAAATTAAACAGAGTGATTTCTTTATCTTTTTCATATTTTACCTCCTGATATATATGCATATATACTTACAGTTATAATATCCCTCCAATGTTTAATAAATTAATATATTTTATTAACTGAATATTAACAAATTAAAAAGTATTAAAAAAGTCACAGTCTCTGAAAAAAGACTGTGACTGATTATTTATTCAGTTAACTCAGATAAGTCCCTGTGCCATCATAGCATCGGCAACCTTGATAAAGCCGGCAATATTTGCACCTGCTACCAGATTATAGCCGAGGCCGTACTGCTCAGCGGCAGCTGCAGAGGCATCGTGGATATTTTTCATTATGCTCTTAAGCTTTGCATCAACCTCTTCGGCTGTCCAGCTGTATCTCATAGAGTTCTGGCTCATTTCAAGTGCAGAGCATGCAACACCGCCTGCGTTTACTGCCTTAGAGGGAGCGACTGCCTTGCAGTTTTCCATAAGATAAACGAGTGCCTCATTTGTGGTAGGCATATTTGCTACCTCGATATAGTAGGGAACACCGTTGGCTACGAGCTGCTCTGCCTCCTTCATACCGATCTCATTCTGTGTAGCGCAGGGCATTGCGATGTCAACCTTGACACCCCAGGGCTTTTCACCTGCGTAGAACTCAACACCGAATTTATCTGCATAATCCTGTACCTTGTCTCTGCCTGATGCTCTCATTTCGAGAAGGTAGTTAATCTTTTCTTCGGTTATAACACCGTCGGGATCGTAGATGTAGCCGTCGGGGCCGGAAAGGGTTACTACCTTACCGCCGAGCTCTGCTACCTTCTTTGCAGTACCCCAGGCTACATTACCGAAGCCTGAAACAGCCACTGTCTTACCCTTGATTTCTTCGCCGAAATGCTTGAGAACCTCAACTGCATAATATGTAGCACCAAAGCCTGTAGCCTCGGGACGGATGAGAGAGCCGCCGTAGGAGAGGCCCTTACCTGTGAGTACACCGTTTTCAAAGTTACCCTTGATTCTTCTGTACTGGCCGAAAAGATAGCCGATTTCTCTGCCGCCTACTCCGATGTCACCTGCAGGAACGTCAATATCTGCACCGATATGTCTGTAAAGCTCAGTCATAAAAGCCTGGCAGAAGCGGAGAATTTCTCCGTCACTCTTGCCTCTGGGATCGAAGTCACTGCCGCCCTTTGCACCGCCGATAGGAAGGCTTGTAAGGCTGTTTTTGAAGGTCTGCTCAAAGGCGAGGAACTTCATAATACCGCTGTAAACGGAGGGATGGAAGCGCAGACCGCCCTTATAAGGACCGATAGCGCCGTTAAACTGCACTCTGTAGCCTGTATTTACCTGTACCTTGCCCTCATCGTCTACCCATGTAACACGGAAGCTCACGGATCTTTCGGGCTCAACCATTCTTTCAAGAAGGGCAGCCTTTTCATATTCGGGATGCTTTTCAACTACAGGCTCAAGCGAAGCAAGAACCTCTGTTACGGTCTGCACGAACTCAGGCTCATGAGGATACTTTTTTGCTACCGAATCGATTACTTTCTGTACATAACTCATTTAATTCCAAACTCCTTTTATACCCTTAAAGGGTGAATAAACATTAAAGCTTATTAACGCTTTAATGTGTGATGAAAAATATTTTATACCCATAATGTCGAAAATGCAAGAAAAAAATAAAGCTGTTTTTCAATTTTGTAAAGAAGACAAAAAATTTTTAGCTGTCGCTCTGATTTTTATGCTATTTTCACAAAATGGCTTTATATATTTCGTAGACAGATGTATATTAACACACAAGGTATTGTAAAACGCACAGCTTTTTGATAAAATGTAATCAAAACAAGCAAAGGAGAAATTACTATGTCACATCTTTCTGCAGCCAGAGAAAATCAGGCTAAATCCATAATTTCCGCTCTCGAAAAGAGAAATATGACAGGACACTACTGCGAAAGTAAGGAGGACTGTGTCTCCCTTATCCTTTCACTTATGCCCGAGGGCAGTACCGTCGCCTGGGGCGGAAGCGAAAGCATAAAGGAATGCGGTATCCCCTCTGCACTTCAGCACAGCGGCAAATATACCGTCTACGACAGAAGCCGTTATGTTACTCCCGCAGAGCAGAAGGAGTTTTATGCTCTCGCCTTTCAGTCAAACTATTTCTTTATGAGCACCAATGCCATCACCCTTGACGGTGAGCTGGTCAATATCGACGGAGCGGGCAACCGTGTATCTTCTCTCATTTTCGGACCTGACCATGTCATCGTGGTAGCAGGTATGAATAAGGTAGTAGCAGATGTGAAGGAGGGCTTCTGCAGAACGAGAAACATCGCCTCTCCCCCGAACACCGTACGCCTTAATAAAAATACCCCCTGTGCCGTTACGGGCAAATGCGGGGACTGTATGTCACCCGACTGCATCTGCAATCAGATAGTCATTACCCGCAGAAGCAGAGACAAGGACAGAATTCATATTATCCTCGTTAACGATAATCTGGGATTTTAATTAAATATATTTGTTTCCCCTCCTTCTTATGCAACAAAAGGCCAACTTCATCTGTCTAATATAGTGAAAGGGGCTGAAAATATGAAAAAGCGTATCAGGACCGTACTTAATGTTTTTCTTGTCTTGGCTATAATAATACTGACTGTCATTACCGGCGGATACATAAAAATCCGTGTTATGGAAAGCAAGCTCCATCCTGTGACAGAGCCGTTTTCCTCAATGGAAGTCGTACCTATGTGTGTGGACTATATCTTCCCTTTAAGCGATATATCAAAGAGCATCGGCTGGTCGGACTACACCTTTATCGGCACCGTCGAAGAAATTATCGGCACGGAATATAGCGAGCTCGAATACATCTGGAACGGAAATTGGATAGGACTTTACGACACCGATCCCGTAACCCACTACCGCATAAAGGTAAAGCATAACATCAAGGGCACTGCACCTGAGGAATTCACTATGCTTTGCTGGGGCGGTCAACAGCCGGGCGGAATGCTTTCCGACATGAACCGCACTATGCCCGAAAAGGACACCACCTATGTTTTTATGTGCAGGGATTCCGGAGAAGGTGACGGAAGGATTTACTATCACTACAGCATATATCTCGGTGATAAGAATTGGTACGAAAGCGCCGGTAATGTCAGCGAGGTTATCGGACGGTATGAGGAGTATTACAAAAACCAGGATCTGAGTGTGAGAATAGACTGAAAGAAAAAATCTCTCCCGTGTGTTGACAAAACGGAAGAGATTATATATAATGTAAGTGTAATAAGGCAGAGCAAATAGACGGTCAGCCTAAATCTTGATTAAAAAATAACCGCGACTTTAGCAGAGGGCGGTTATTTTTTTATGCTCTGAATGTAACCCGTGGCTACAATAAGTACCAAAATCATAAGAAAATAATACTCCATAGCATCACCCCCTTAAATCTTTTAAGAGGGCAAATGCCCTCTCGAGAGTGAGGGCTAACCGCCTACCGTTTAGTTCTGCCTTATTACAGGAAGTATTATATCACTTTCTGCCGAGATGTCAATAAATGCATTAAACAGGTTACCCGTGAGGATAACCTGTTTTTTCACTTATTCATTTTCTGTGACACTGATACCCAGCATTTCGAGCTGGTCGCCGTCAACCGCAGAGGGGCACTCTGTCATAGGCTCGCTTGCATTCTGAAGCTTCGGGAAGGCAACTACATCACGCAGTGTGTCGAGCTTGAGCATCTGCATTACAAGTCTGTCGAGACCGAGACCGATACCGCCGTGGGGAGGAGCACCGTATTTGAAGGCGTCAGTGAGGAAGCCGAACTTTTCGTGGGCTTCTTCATCGGAAAGACCGAGGAGAGAGAATATTCTCTTCTGAAGGTCGGGATTGGTGATACGGATGGAGCCGGATGCCAGCTCGATACCGTTAAGAACAAGGTCGTAGGCGTTTGCTCTTACCTTAGCCTTATCTGTTTCGAGATATTCCATACACTCGTCTAAAGGAGCAGTGAACGGATGGTGCATAGCCACATACTCGCCTGCCTCCTCATCCCAGTCAAAGAAGGGGAACTCGACAACCCAGAGAAGATTGTATTTGTCAGTGGGAATAATATCTAATTTCTTTGCCACTATCTGACGCAGTGCGCCGAGCACGGAAAGAGTGGTGCTTGCCTTGTCGGCGATGATAAGGATAACATCACCGTTTTCAGCTCCGCACTTATCCATTATGGCCTTCATTTCGTCCTCTGTCATAAACTTGGCAAAGGATGACGCAATAGTGCCGTCGTCACCGATTCTTGCCCAGGCAAGGCCCTTGGCACCGATGCCTCTTACGGTTTCGGTGAGCTTGTCAACCTCCTTACGGGTGAGCACGGAGAAGGCCTTCTTAGCTGTGATAGCGGCTACCTTACCGCCGTTTTCGATAGCAGATGTAAATACACCGAAGCCGCAGCCTTTAACCTCGTCACAGATGTCGGTGATTTCCATAGCATATCTTGTGTCGGGCTTATCTGAGCCGTAACGCTCCATAGCCTCCTTATAGGTAAGACGGGGAAGGGGTGTTTCGATGTCCACACCGATAGCTTCCTTAAATACCTTTTTCATAAAGCCCTCGATAAGGCCGAGAATGTCCTCCATATCGATGAAGCTCATTTCCACGTCAATCTGTGTAAATTCGGGCTGACGGTCAGCACGCAGGTCCTCGTCACGGAAGCAGCGGGCAATCTGCATATAGCGGTCAAAGCCTGCCACCATTGAAAGCTGCTTATAAAGCTGGGGTGACTGGGGAAGAGCATAGAAGCTGCCCTTATGAATACGGGAGGGAACGAGGAAGTCACGGGCACCCTCGGGAGTAGACTTAACGAGGATGGGGGTTTCGATTTCGATGAAGCCGTTATCGTCGAAATAGTCACGGATAATCTTGGTTATCTTGTGGCGCATAATGATATTTCTCTGCAAGTCGGGACGGCGAAGGTCCAAGTAGCGGTACTTAAGACGGGTGTTTTCCGCTGTCTGACAGTTTTCCACGATTTCGAAGGGAGGAGTTTCACTCTTGCCTAAAACACGAAGGTCGGTGACGAAAATTTCAATCTCACCTGTGGGGATGTCCATATTTTTTGAGGAACGCTCTCTTACCTCACCCTTTGCCATAAGAACATATTCGCTTCTTACGGTAAATGCCTTGTCAAAGATTTCCTTCTGAGTGTTATCGTCGAATGCAAGCTGTACGATACCTGTTCTGTCACGAAGGTCAACGAAGATAAGAGCGCCAAGGTCTCTCTGTCTCTGTACCCAGCCTGCAACTACTACCTCTCTGCCGCAGTCCTTGGCTGTAAAGGTGCCGCAGTAGTCTGTTCTTTTAAGTCCTGTCATAAAATCCATTTCTTTCAGTCCTCCTTAAAATAAGTTTCCGTTTAATATGGAATTGATGTCGATATTGCTTTCATAGCCTAAATCCTCAAGCTCCTTAAGGCTCTCATTAATGGAAATACGCATAAAGATATCCTCGAAGCCCTCGAGCGGAATCTCCGTTTCCTCACCCGTAGCCATATTTTTAAGCTTTGCCTTGCCCTCCTCGAGCTCGCTGTCACCTAAAACTACCGTATAAGCCGCACCGATTTTATTAGCGAACTTCATCTGTGCCTTAACGCTTCTGCCTACCACATCGAACTGAGCGTGGATACCCTCGCCGCGAAGATCGGAGGCTATCTGTGCCGCCTTCACTGTGGCATTTTCACCCATTGAGGCGATGTAAATGTCGCACTTTGCCTCCTCGGGGAAGGGTGTATTCTGTGCCGCCATAAGCAGGAGAAGTCTTTCGATACCGATAGCGAAGCCAAGAGCAGGAGTGTCGGGGCCGCCTACCTCCTTAACCAGACCGTCATAGCGACCGCCTCCGCAGACGGTACCCTGAGCGCCTATCTGATTGGAAACGAACTCGAAAACAGTCTTTGTGTAATAGTCGAGACCTCTGACGATGGAGGGATTGACCTTATACTGAATACCCATAGCGTCAAGATATTTCTGTACGGAAGCGAAGTGATTTTCACATTCGTCACAGAGATAGTCCGTAACCTTTGGAGCATCCTTGGCTATGCCGGAGCAGACGGGACTTTTACAGTCGAGTATTCTCATAGGATTTCTCTCGAGACGGTCAAGACAGGTGCCGCAAAGCTCGCCCTTTTTGCTCTCGAAATAATCGTGTAAAGCCTTATGGTAATTCTTACGGCATTCGGGACAGCCGATAGAGTTGATTTCCAGTGAAATATCCTTAACATTAAGGAAAGCAAAAATATCATTTACGAGTGAGATAACCTCTGCATCGGCGGCAGGTGAAGCGGTACCGATACATTCACAGCCGAACTGATGAAACTCACGGAGTCTGCCTGCCTGAGGCTTCTCATAGCGGTAGCAGGAGGTGAGGTAGCACATTTTCATCGGCTGAGGCTCATTGAAAAGGCCGTGCTCCAGATAGGAGCGCACCACACCTGCAGTGCCCTCGGGGCGAAGGGTAATGCTTCTGCCGCCCTTATCCTCGAAGGTGTACATTTCCTTCTGTACCACATCGGTAGTGTCGCCCACACC
>JAFSDF010000250.1 GCA_017436375.1 Clostridia bacterium
CCTGTAAGCACTTGCCCTTCACTGAGGAAACAGGCTGGAAGGTGGCTCGTCCTGCATTAGAGCTTTTAAGGTAATTGATTGCTGCCTTGGCATCATTTTCTGTTTCGGTAACAATATTTTGTACTGCATTACCCAGAGCAGTTTCAATGGCTACAGTATATTCCTCTTTAACGGAAATAAGCTGTGAAAGTGTGCCGTGAATACCTCTTAAAGCTCCTTTTTCGCTTTCCTTAATCACCTTTTTAACTGCACCCGAATAGCCCTCCATACTCTTTTCGAGCTCCTCGAGCATTTTTATCTTTGATGTGACACGCTGAGCCTCGAAAGCCTTTTCATCAAGCTCCTTTTTAAGAGTATCAGCCTTGGCATCCTTATTTTTAAATCTAAGGGTGTAGCCTTCGACAGAATTGGTAAGCTCCTCTATTTCCTTTTCACAGTCAGAGAGAGCCTTTTCGCTTCTGCTCTTTTCAGCACTAAGACTGTCGACAGTCTCCTGTCTCTGTGCAATAAGCGAGTCAATAACCTCGACTCTTGCCTTGATTTCACCGATAGATGAAAGAGCCGTAGAAACTGCCACACGACAGTCTGCGAGTTCTTTGGCAAGAAGCGCTACAGTGCGTGCAATTTCGTTTGACTCATCTAAAAGAGAGCCGCTCTCACTCTGCATTCTGTCAAGCTCAGCATTTACATTTTCCAGCTCCGAGTTTTTTTCATCCCGGATATTTTTAATCTGCTGAATAAGCTTTTTTTCATTTTCGATTTCCTTCAGAAGCTGATTCTGACTGCTTTCAGAGTCATAACGGTCACGGGAAATTCTTTCTATGGTTTCATTATTATGCTCGATAGAATTTCTCAGAACTGCCTGTTCACTGCCCGCATTGGCAGCCTTTTCCTCTAAAAGAGAAATACCCTGACGAATTTCATCTATTTTAATATTGATATTCTGAGTGTCTGCTATGCTCTTTTCGATCATTCGCTCGATTTCTGCGAGTTCCTCCTCTGTCTGAGTATAATGACCTGAAGCGATAGATATATTGTCCTCCTGCTTACGGAGTTCATCGCGGATTTTATCGATATTATGAAGCCATAAGCCAATTTCAAGCTCCTTCTTTTCCTCTGCAAGCACAAGGAACTTCTGAGCCTTCTCGCTCTGATGCTTAAGAGGGCCTATTCTGCTTTCAAGCTCAGTGAGAATATCTCTCAGACGAACGAGATTATCCTCAGCCTGTCCGAGCTTTTTCAGTGAATCGTTTCTTCTGTAGCGGTAGGAGGAAATCCCCGCCGCCTCCTCAAGCATATCACGGCATTCCTTGCCCTTACCGCTGACCATATCTGCTATTTTGCCCTGACTGACCATAGAGTAACCGTCTCTGCCCAGACCTGTGTCCATAAACAGCTCATGAACATCTCTGAGACGCACATTTACACCGTTGATCTTATATTCACTTTCACCGGAACGGTAGTACCTTCTCGTTACGGCAACCTCATCAGTGTCTGCGCCCTTAATTGATCTGTCCCTGTTATCCAGACGCAGAGTTACCTGTGCAAAGCCGTGGGCTTTTCTTATTTTGGTACCGTCGAAGATAACATCCTCCATTTTCGAGCCGCGGAGAGATTTACTCGACTGCTCACCGAGCACCCATCTCACGGCATCAGAGATATTACTTTTACCGCTTCCGTTAGGGCCGACTACCGCCGTAATACCCTTACCGAAGGTCAGCACTGTTTTTTCAGGGAAGGATTTAAAGCCCTGCATTTCAAGTGATGTTAATATCATTTGGTTAACCTCACACTTACTTCATATTTTTTGTATTCGTTGTTTCCTTTGATTTTCGCTGTATATCCGTGAGCGAAAAGCTCATCTATATTTGACTTTTTCTGACCGGATGCCATCGACACATAACGACTTCCCACTGTTATCTCTATTTTACCCTTGGCAAGATTATCTTTTTGGATTTCTTCCCGTATTTTTCTGAGATATATTCTGCTTTCGGCTATTTCTCTAAAGGCGGGATGGTAAGCTCCTGCCACAAAACCCTCCTGCACATTACCACCCGAGTGAAGACCGAGTCTGATAACTCTTATATCCGCCTCATGAAACATTAAAAGCAGCTCTGCGCAAAGTTCTGCAGCCTCATCAGTAGTCTGCGGAATATACACTCCTGTTTTATAGAGAGAAGCCAGTCTCGTATTCTCCAGAACTACAGTCGGATAAATTCTAGCCGTGTCGGGTTTAAGGGAAATTAGCTTTTTTGCAGTTTCGAGAGATTTTTCATTAGTGTCACCGTAAAGACCTGTCATCATCTGCACACCGAATTCGAAGCCAAATTCTTTTATCAGCTTGGCGGCATTCACCACATCGGCAGAGGTGTGTCCTCTCTCATTGAGTAAAAGCACCCCATCGTCCATACTCTGACATCCCAGCTCAACAGATGTCACCCTGTGTTCCTTTAAAAGAGTAAGAATTTCTGCATCAATACAGTCAGGTCTGGTAGAAATTCTTATTCCTTTAAAAAGTCCTTTATCTACATATTCCCTGCCCTTTTTCAGCAGGGAAAGCATATATTCTCTTTCGATAGCCGTGAAGCTTCCGCCGAAAAATGCTATCTCACCGTCACCGCAGTCGGATGAAGAAAGTGCCGTTACCACAGCCTTTTCTATATCATCGACCGTGAGCGATCGACTTTTTCCGGAAATGGTTTTCTGATTACAGAAGCTGCAACGGTGAGGACATCCCTCATCAGGCACAAAAAGTGCTACATTTATGTGCTTCAAAGCTTCACACCCATCAGCTCGAGAGCCTGCTTCGCCGCCTGCTGTTCAGCTATTTTCTTGCTTTTTCCTTTACCGCAGCCGATAGTGTTACTGTTAAGATAAACCTCAACCTCAAAGCGTTTATCATGATCCGGACCGCTCTCTGCCACTACTGCGTAGGAAAGATGCTCGTCGGGATTTTTCTGAATAATTTCCTGAAGGGCAGTTTTATAATCCACGAAGGAAAGCTGCTCGGCCGCAGCCTTTTTAACGAAATCGAGAACAAATCTTCTCGCACTTTCGAGACCGCCGTCGAGATAGATAGCGGCGATTACAGCCTCAAAGGCATCAGCAAGAATTGAGGCGCGTTTTCTTCCGCCCATTCTTTCCTCGCCTTTTCCCAGATAGATATATGTACCCAGATCGATTTCCTTGGCAAAGCCGTGGAGAGATTTTTCACAGGCACAGGCGGCTCTCTTTTTAGTCATTTCGCCCTCGGGAAGATGATTAAGATTATGATAAAAGTATTCAGCGGTTATGATGCCGAGCACCGAATCTCCTAAAAACTCAAGTCTCTCATTACATTCTCCGCCGAGATGCCTTTCATTAGCATAGGACGAGTGTGTAAGTGCTGTCTGTAAAAGGCTTTTATTCTTAAATTCATAACCGATTATCTTTTCAAAAGCCTCTAAGCTCATTTCAACTTTCCCCTCCGTTCAGGTAATTTTCGAAATCTGCAAGTCCTCTGCGGGACAATGCCGTATAGCGTTCCTTTTTATCTCTTATTTTAGGCTCTATGGGAGGAAGCACACCGAAATTGGCGCCCATAGGCTGAAAGTTCGTAACAGTCGGGTCACTTATATATCTGCTCAGAGCACCGATCATGGTGGTTTCCGGAAGAATCAAGGTCTCTCTGTTCTGAAGCCTTCTGAGTATATTTATACCTGCCATTATACCCGAGGCGGCAGATTCCATATAGCCTTCCACGCCCGTAATCTGACCTGCGAAGAAAAGAGACGGTCTCTCTTTAAGGCTGAAATCACCCTTAAGAAGTCTCGGCGAATCGATAAAGGTATTTCTGTGCATTACACCGTAGCGGACAAAATCTGCATTCTTAAGAGCAGGGATCATGGAAAAGACTCTTTTCTGCTCGCCGAATTTGAGATTTGTCTGAAAGCCTACGAGATTAAACAGCGTACCCTTACTATTTTCTTTTCGAAGCTGAAGAACAGCCCATGGGCGGTGTCCTGTCCGCGGATCACGAAGCCCTACCGGCTTCAATGGGCCAAAACGCATTGTATCCCTTCCGCGCGATGCCATAACCTCGATAGGCATACAGCCCTCGTAGACATCCTTTCTTTTATCAAAGGAATGAGTTTCCGCACCCTCGGCATTAACGAGAGCTTCATAAAATGCTTCATACTCTTCCTTGTTCATCGGACAGTTTATGTAGTCGTCCTCTCCGCCTCTTTCATATCTAGAGGCACAGAAGGCACTGCCCATATCTATGCTTTCCAAAGTTACAATAGGTGCAGCCGCATCAAAAAAATGAAGTCCGCTTCCGCAGATTTCTGCGATTTTTTCACTAAGAGTATCACTCGCTAAAGGTCCTGCCGCTATAATCACATTACCGCGAGGAATCTCAGTAACCTCTTTATTTATAACCGTAATATTCGGGTGAGCGATAATCCTCTCAGTGATGAGGCGGGAAAATTCATCTCTGTCTACGGCGAGAGCACCGCCTGCAGGAACCTTACATTTGTAAGCACATTCGATACAGAGTGACCCCAATCTTGTCATTTCCTCTTTGAGAAGACCTGCAGCTGACTCAACTCTTTCCGCCTTAAGGGAGTTGGAGCAAACAAGCTCCGCAAAGGTCGGCTTTTTATGAGCAGGAGAAAATTTTACGGGCTTCATCTCATAAAGCTCCGTTCTGACTCCGGCATTGGCAAGCTGCCACGCTGCTTCCACGCCTGCGAGACCTGCACCTATAACCTTCACTGTTTCACTGCTCATTTTATCACCGCCTGTTTAATTAAATTTACTCACCCTTTTTCTTTCGGGTTGCTTTGGCTGAATAGCCACACTTTTCATCGAGACAATTAAGCATACCGCCTTTTGCCTTGAAAAGTGATTTGCCGCATTTCGGGCATTTTTCGTCAGTGGGTTTATCCCATGTCATAAAGTTACATTCAGGCCATTTGTCACAGCCGAAAAAGGTATAACCCTTCTTGGATTTTTTTGAAATAACCTTACCGCCGCATACGGGACAGGTGGCATCGGTTTCGACTACATAGGGCTTGGTTGTTTTACATTCCGGGTAAGCGGGGCAGGCAAGGAATTTACCGAAGCGTCCTACCTTTATCACCATCATTCTGCCGCACTTTTCACAGGGAATATCAGTTTCGTCCTCTTTGAGCTGAATTTTCACGCCGTCCATTTCAGCTTTTGCTTTCTGAAGCGTTTCTTCGAAATCACCGTA
>JAFSDF010000251.1 GCA_017436375.1 Clostridia bacterium
GACATCGAAACAAGAGTTATCTGGTAATTTCAATATACAAACAAAGAGGACAGACCGTAAAAAGTCTGTCCTTTATTCTATCAGAACGGACAAAAGGGTGTCCGTCTCCCTGAGGGAAAGGTGGCAGCTGTCAGACTGACGGAGAGGTAAACCAAAAGGAGCGGTTTCCCGCTCCTTTAAATAGCTTATTCTTTTTTCGGGCGGAATAACTCTTTCCGTCATATCCGAGCCTTCTCGCGATTCCGAATTCCGCATTCCGAATTATTTTACATCAGCTCACAAATCATCTCGCTGAACTCGGCAGGATTGTCTACTGTTCTGCCTGCGATGAGACAGCTCTGTGCATAGAGAATCTTTGCATACTTGGCTGTCTTTTCCTTATCCTCACCGTAAAGGCTTATGAGCTTTTCAGCGATGGGATGCTCTGTGCTGATTTCGAGAATAAGTGTAGCCTTTGCACTGCCGTTAGCGCCGGGCATAGCGGAAAGCACCTTTTCCATCTCGAGAGAGAGCATACCCTCTGTGGTGAGACATACAGGATGATTTTTCAGAGAAGAGGTAAATCTTACCTCGTTAACACTGTCACCGATGCTCTCTTTAAGGAAGGCTAAAAGCTCTTTTTCATCCTCATTCTTTTTGCTTACAGCCTCTTTTTCTTCCTCACTTTCGAGGTCGAGACCTGCGGCACAGATGTTTGTGAAGGTTTTACCGTCATATTCACGGAGCATCTGGATGGCGAATTCGTCAATGTCGTCGGTGAAATAGAGGATTTCATAGCCCTTGCTCTTTACTGCATCAGCCTGAGGGAGAAGGTCTATCTTGTCAATCGTCTCGCCTGAAGCGTAGTAGATGGTCTTCTGTTCTTCTCTCATTCTTTCTGTATATTCCTTGAGAGTGGTGAGCTTCTTTTCGTTTGAGGAGAAGAACATAACAAGGTCCTTGAGGGTTTCCTTATTCATACCGTAATTGGTGTAAAGACCGTATTTGAGCTGAATACCGAAGGCGGAGAAGAATTTCTCATAGGCCTCTCTGTCGCTTGCGAGCATTTTTGAAAGCTCGTTTTTGATTTTCTTTTCTACATTTTTAGCTATAACCTTAAGGATATGATCCTGCTGCAGAAGCTCTCTTGAAATATTAAGAGAAAGGTCGGCAGAATCAACGAGTCCCTTTACGAAGCTGAAATAGTCGGGAAGAAGGTCACCGCATTTATCCATAATGAGAACGCCGTTTGAGTAGAGCTGTAAGCCCTTTTCGTAGTCCTTTGAGTAAAAATCGAAGGGAGCGTGAGCGGGAATGTACATCAGCGCATCGTAGGAAATCTGACCCTCGGTCTTTGAGTGGATAGTCTTGAGAGGAGCCTCAAAATCGTAGAACTTTGACATATAGAAATTGTTATAGTCATCGGCAGTGATTTCGTTTTTATTCTTTCTCCAGAGGGGGACCATGCTGTTAAGCTGTGTCGGCTCGGTGACGGTCTCGTATTCGTCCTCGGTGCCCTCCTTGAGCTGAGTGTGGCTCATATCGAGCATGATGGGATAGCGGATGTAGTCGGAATATTTGGTGACGATGTCCTGTACTCCGTACTGGTCGAGGTATTTATCGTAGTTTTCGTTTTCGGTGTTTTCCTTGATTTTGAGGGTGATAACGGTGCCCTCGCTATCCTTTTCAGTCTCACCGATTGTGTAGCCATCCACACCTGAGGACTCCCATTTGTAGGCCTTGTCCTCACCGAGAGCCTTACTTACTACCGTAACATTGTCAGCCACCATAAAGGCGGAGTAGAAGCCTACACCGAACTGACCGATGATTTCCACATCGCTGTCCTTTTCCAGATCGCTTTTGAAATCAAGAGAGCCGCTTTTGGCGATGGTGCCGAGGTTGGTCTCCAGCTCCTTTTCGTTCATACCGCAGCCGTTATCGCTGATAGTGAGTGTACGGCTGTCCTTGTCTACGGCAAGATTAATCTTATAGTCCTCTCTGGCACTGCCGCTTTCGCCCTGAGAAAGACTGCGGTAGTAGCGCTTGTCGAGAGCATCGCTTGCATTTGAAATAAGCTCACGAAGGAAAATATCTTTATGGGTATAGATAGAGTTAATCATCATATCCATAAGCTTTTTTGATTCTGCTTTAAACTGTTTCTTTGCCATTTTGCATTGAACTCCAATCTTAAAAAAAGTAAATTTTAGCACTCGACTCATCAGAGTGCTAAAATTTATTATAGCCATTATTTTCCGTTTGTCAAGGGTAAATTCAAAAATGTAGGTGACAGTGTCTCTATGTCCCGTAAAAAATAAAATAAAAAATCGAAAAAATTTCTCTTTAATGGTTGACAAGAGAAATAAAATAGGATATAATCAATAGGCTTTCACAAATAAAGCGTGCTGATATAGCTCAGTAGGTAGAGTGCATCCTTGGTAAGGATGAGGTCACCGGTTCAAATCCGGTTATCAGCTCCAAAAATCGACAATCTTCGACAGAAGGTTGTCGATTTTTACTTATTACTTCTTCACTATTCACTTTTCACTAATCTTTGGGTCGATTTTTGGCGAAGTAATAAGTAATAGTGAATAAGTTAGGGCGGGACACCCGCACCCGAAAAAATAAACAAACTTTTTAAAAATTATTTACAACCGCTAATTTTTCTGCTATAATGTACCTATAAATTAAGCGGAAAGAGATTACTGTTTAAATGATGTTTGCGACAATTTATCAGACAGACAGAGGTAACTCTGTTTATTTCCGCACGCAATTTAATATTTGGTAATTAACCGTTTAAGTTCGCTTTAATGGCGGACTTGGGCGGTTTTTGTGTTTCTACCCCTCTGTCACTTCGTGACATCTCCCCTTTCAGGGAAGATAAGTCTTGCCGTCCCTGAAAGGTAATTCCCCTGTGAGGGGAAATGTCTGCGAAGC
>JAFSDF010000252.1 GCA_017436375.1 Clostridia bacterium
ACACTTCTCGGCTCTCCGAGACAGCTTATCTGTCAATGCTGCGGTATGCCCCTTGAGGACAGCAACATCAGCAAAGAGAAGGACGGCATTTTCAATGAGGAATACTGCAAATGGTGCTATGCTGAGGGTGAATATATGTATCACGATATGGACGATTTAATTGATGTCTGTGTCGGTCATATGGCAAACGAGCAGTTCACTCCCGAACAGGTACGTGCGTATATGAAGGATATGCTCCCGAAGCTTGACTATTGGAAGAAGTATAAAAACCTCGGCGGAGCAGAAAAGTTTGACGAATTCAAAAAACAGCTTATTGATGAAATAAACGCATTGAACATAGAAGGAATGCCCAAGGTAGAAAAGCTCAATGCACTTGTGGGCGGCTATATCAATCTTGAATACAGACTTCCTAATGGCAAAACCGTAAAATTCCTTGACGATAATGCAACCTATCTCGGAAATCAGCTGGAATGTGAATTCGGCGGTGACAGATGCTTCGGTATTGCCGCAAATATGGACTTTATCCTTGTGTGTACTTATGAGGAAAAGGGTGAAAATCCTGAGTTGGTTGTTTATAAAAAGAGATAATATACATAACCCCTGACCTAAACAGTCAGGGGTATTTCATATATTACCTCACTCAACTAATCTGCCGTCAGTTGTCACCGTAACAACTCGCCACGGAATAAACTTACCGCTTGACATAAGTGCTCTCTTAACAGCGTTTTCAATGCCACCGCAACAAGGCACCTCCATACGGACAACAGTGACACTCTTGATGTCGTTGCCCCTGATAATAGCCGTCAGCTTTTCGGTGTAATCACCCTCGTCAAGCTTGGGGCAACCGATAAGCGTTATGCGACCCCGGATAAACTCATTGTGGAAATTTCCGTAAGCATAAGCGGTACAGTCTGCCGCCACAAGAAGATTTGCTCCGTCAAAGTAGGGTGCATTAACAGGTACAAGCTTAATCTGTACGGGCCACTGTCTGAGCTGACTGCTTACGGGCGCAGAAGTTGAACTGCATTCACAAGTATCACGCTTAATTGCCTTTGACTGTGTGCCGGGACAACCGCAGGGCAGAGGTGCAGACGATTTCTTTTCCTTTGCCTTGAGTACAGCCGCCTCGTCGTAGGCAGGTGCTTCTCTTTCCTCAAATGTGATTGCATTTGTTGGGCAAGCAGGCAGACAGTCACCGAGACCGTCGCAATAATCCTCACGGGTGAGCCTTGCCTTGCCGTCAATCATTTCAATGGCACCCTCGTGGCAAGCTGCTGCACAAGCTCCGCATCCGTTACATTTTTCTTCGTCTATTTTAATAATCTTTCTTATCATAGAAATAACTCCTCTCTTGACTTGTTGAGCCTATTATATTACAATAATTATAACAAGTCGGTTGTTTTTACAACGGAAAAGAGGCTTTTATGAAGAAATATATCCCTGTTTTAAAAAGAACGAAGCTTTTTTCGGGCGTGGGTGAGGAAGACATATCTTCCCTGCTCTCTTGCCTCGGTGCGAGGAAAAAGGAATACAAAAAGGGCGAATACATTCTCCGTGAGGGTGAGCATATAAGTGACATTTTCATTCTTGTGGAGGGCAAGATACACATTCAGAAGGACGATTATTGGGGTAATCGCAGTATTCTTTCGGTTCTGTCTGTCGGGGAGATGTTCGGTGAAGCGTACTCGTCACCTGAAAGCGGTGCATTATTAAATGATGTAGTTGCTGTCGAGGACAGCTCGGTGATTTTCTTTGATGTCAGAAGAATACTTACGACCTGTTCGTCTGCCTGCCGTTTTCACAATATGATAGTGCAGAATATGTTTTTTGCCATTTCCGAAAAGAACAGAAGGCTGGTGCAGAAGCTCGGTCATATGTCGGGGCGTACCACCCGTGCAAAGCTGATTTCTTACCTTTCCGAGGAAGCCAAACGGCAAGGCTCATCCTCTTTTACTGTACCCTTTAACCGCCAGCAGCTGGCGGACTATCTTTGTGTTGACCGCAGTGCAATGTCAAGCGAGCTTTGCAAAATGCGTGACGAGGGACTGATAAGTTTTGAGAAAAGTCGGTTCGAATTGCTCTGATGTAGAATTAAGGAACTGCAAAAAGCAAAGTATCATTTGACTTTTATAAAGTATACTTAACGAAAAAATGTCAGTGAAGTTTCCATGAAATTTTTACTGACATTTTGCGGAGCCTGAGTGGCCTGAGTGAAAAAGCCCTAAGGTTTATTTAAACATAACATCCGTTTCACAGGGCAAAAATCAAGCTTTTCCCGTTGTACTTGTGTTCAGTCTGCTTATTCTGAGGATAAAGGTCGGCAAAGAGGCAAGCAGGAATTTGTTTTGAAAATATTTTGACTGACATCAGAACGGTTAAAAGGTCTTATGAATTATTCTGTTTTACCGTTCAGAGTGCATCATTTTTCTTATGATTTTATCTGAATAAATAATAGTACATCACCGGGCAGAGAGTAAAAATCCTGTCCGGTTTTCTGTTTTATGCCGTCTGTCATAAGCAGATAAAGGTAAATATCAAACGGTGCCGTCACCTTGAGATAAGCAATTCTTACTCATCCGTCACAAATGTTGATTTTGATTATCTTTTTATATATAATCATTATATAACCACTGAAAAGAGTGATATTATGATTAAAATACTTATTATAGAGGACGATGTTATTATCGTTAAAAATCTGAGTGAGCTTCTCCGTCAGGAGGGCTTTGATGCTGACAGCGCACTCAGCTGTAAAGAAGCAGAAAATAAAATTGAAGCCGCACAGTTTGATCTTGTTTTATTGGATGTACTTCTGCCTGACGGAAACGGCTTTTCTCTCTGTAACAGAATCAAGAGTGTAACCGATTGTCCTGTAATTTTTCTTACAGCTTCAGCCGATGAATTCAGTGTTGTTACAGGTCTCGACATAGGTGCTGACGACTATATTGAAAAGCCTTACCGTCCGAGAGAGCTTATATCCCGCATAAAATCCGTTCTTCGCAGAGTCGGAAAAAGTCAGAGTGTACTCACACTCGGCAATGTAAGTGTTGATATGGATAAGGGAATCGTCACAAAAAACGGCAGGGATGTTTTTCTTTCTGCCTTAGAGTACAGACTATTTCTTGTTTTTCTTAATAATCCCGGTGTTACGCTTACGAGAAACAAGCTTCTTTCTGAAATATGGGACATTGCAGGCGATTTTGTCAACGACAACACACTTACTGTATATATAAAAAGGCTGAGAGAAAAAGTTGAAGATGATATACAGAATCCGAAAATCATACTTACAGTCAGAGGACTCGGTTATAAATTAGGTGAACAGAAATGAAAATATCAAACAATCCCGAAATAAGAAAATTTCTGGCAGTAGCAGTGATCCCCTCACTGTTACTGTGCTTTGTGTCGGCTTTTTATTCGAAAACTACGGCTGTCTGTGTTCTGGGGATAAGTGTGTTTCTGATAATCAGCTTTTTAGTATTTACAAAGAAAAGATATGACAGAATAAATATTCTCGGTGAAAGCATAGATAAAATTCTTCACGGAAACGATACAATCAATATTAAAGCCTTTGGCGAGGGCGAGCTTTCGGTGCTCGAAAGTGATGTGCAGAAAATGCTTGTGCGTCTTCGTGACCAGAAGGATAAGCTTGAAGCAGACAGAACCTTTCTTGCAGATTCTATTGCTGATATTTCTCATCAGCTGAGAACTCCTCTCACAAGTATAAATCTTATTCTGTCTCTTATCGAGGCCCACGATATAACACAGGAAAGAAGAGAGGAGCTTTTAAGAGAGCTTTCATCACTTATTACAAAAACGGAATATCTTGTTTCTGTTCTTCTGAAAATCTCAAAGCTTGATGCAGGAACGGTACAGTTTGAAAAGAAGGAAACAGACCTTAATTCTCTTGTCAGAAAGTCTGCGGAGCCTCTGCTGATACCGATGGATATTAAAAACCAAAAGCTCAATATAAATGTCGATAATATTTCTTTTGTCTGTGATTATGCCTGGTGTCTTGAAGCCTTTGGTAATATTCTTAAAAACTGTGCAGAGCATACACCCGAAAACGGAAGCATTACCGTAACTGCGGCTGACACACCGATATATACGCAGGTTATTATTACTGATACGGGAACTGGCTTTGACGAGGAGGATATTCCGCATATTTTCCAACGCTTTTATAAAGGTAAAAACTCATCAAAGGAAAGCTTCGGTATAGGTCTCAATCTTGCAAAAATGATAATCACAGCTCACAACGGAACAATAAAGGCTGAAAACGGTCAAACGGGCGGTGCAAAGTTTACGATAAGATTTTATAAACAGGTTGTGTGACATTTTTGTAATAATCGAGTCACCCAACTGTAATTTTAGGTTGGTACAATGAAACTACGATAAAGAAAAGGAGTAATTCAATATGGATATTTTGAAAATTGAAAACCTTTCAAAAATTTACGGTGAGGGCGAAAATCAGGTCAAGGCCCTCGATAATGTCAGCTTCAGCGTACCAAAGGGACAGTTTGTAGCTATCATCGGTCCGTCAGGCTCAGGTAAAAGTACACTTCTGCACATTTTGGGCGGTGTTGACAGACCGACAAGCGGTAAGGTTTATCTTGACGGACAGGATGTCTATGCTCAGAACGAGGACCAGCTTGCAATCTTCCGTCGCAGACAGGTGGGTCTTATTTATCAGTTCTATAATCTTATCCCCGTTCTCAATGTTACTGAAAATATCACCTTGCCCGTGCTTATGGACGGCAAAAAGGTTGATAAAGCTTATCTTGATGAGCTTGTAGGTCTGCTTTCTCTTAAAGGCAGAGAAAAGCATCTTCCCAATGAGCTTTCGGGCGGTCAGCAGCAGAGAGTTTCTATCGGCAGAGCACTTATCAATAATCCTGCCGTTATGCTTGCCGATGAGCCTACGGGAAATCTTGACTCAAAAAACAGCCACGAAATCCTGGAGCTCCTTAAGCTTTCCCACAAAAAATACGGTCAGACACTTATAGTTATAACTCACGACAGCAATATCGCATTACAGGCAGACAGAATCATCACAATAAATGACGGTAAAATCGCCAGTGACAGACTCCTTCAGAAGTGAGGTGACCGTAATGAATATCTTTAAACAGTTTACCAACCGGTCACTTAAAGAAAACAAGACAAGAACTGTTGTTACCATAATCGGTATCATTCTTTCCGTTGCAATGTTTACAGCAACAATGGAGGCTTTTGTTACTGTGCAAAGCTATCTTGTAAACTATGCTGAAACACATAACGGTAAATTTCATGTAGGTTTTTATGACATTAAAACTGACGATGTCTCAAAAATCACCGAGGATGAAAGAGTAGAAAAATACACCTACATTCAGGATATAGGCTATGCCGAAATCGGCTCGTCAAATGAATACAAGCCGTATCTGTATATTGCAGGTGTGCCGACTGATTTTACGGATGTAATGCCGATACATCTGACAGAGGGCAGACTGCCCGAAAACAGCAGTGAAATCGTAGTTTCCGATCACCTTTATTCAAACGGCGGAGTTAAGCTTAAGCTCGGACAAAAAATCACTCTGCAGGTAGGACAAAGGCAGTGGACTGACCTTTTAAATATCAGCGAAGAAGAGTATAAAGCCCTCGACGGAGATAATTGGCAGAAGCTGACACAGCAAAGGCCCTTCTGTAAGTCTGACGGTGAGGAGGCCGAAGAGGTACTCATAAATACAAAAGAGAAAACCTATACAGTTGTAGGCTTTTGTGTAAGACCTGATGAACACTCTGTTGAACCCCATACAGCACCCGGCTATACAGCGTTTACCGTTAATGAGCAAGGCAATACCAACAGCCGGAGTATTTATACGGTCCTCGAAAAGCCTGTTGAATATGAAAGGTTCAATACAGATATAATCAATTCATTGAGCGGTATATCGAGCTCAGTAAACTCTGATCTGCTTATGTTCAGCTTCCAGCGCTTTGACTCTGCTTTCCCTGTGTTGGCGGTCGGTCTGCTTTCCATTCTGATCGGACTTATTGTTTTCGGTTCTGTATCGCTTATCTACAATTCATTTTCGATTTCTGTAAGCGAAAGAACAAAGCAATTTGGCATTCTCAAAAGTATAGGTGCTACCAAAAAGCAGATAAGAAAATCTGTTCTTTATGAAGCGGCGGTGCTTTCTGTTGTCGGAATACCTATAGGCCTTGTTTCCGGCTGTTTAGGTATTGCGGTAACCTTCCATTTCTTAAGTGATTCGATTTCAACCTTCCTTGCTGATCTTACAGAACTTAAAATGCAGTTTGTATTCTCACCCTCGGCAATAATTGCCGCAAGTGTAATAAGCTTTGTGACAGTTATTATTTCAGCATATATTCCTGCAAGAAAGGCAATAAAAATTAACCCCATTGAGTCTGTAAGACAGTCTAATGAGATCAAAATAAAGCGCCGCAGCGTTAAGGTTTCTCCGCTTACACAGAAGCTCTTTGGATTTGAAGCCACAATTTCTTCCAAGAATTTCAAGAGAAACAAGAGAAAATACCGCACTACAGTTTTCTCACTTTTTGTTTCCGTTGTGCTTTTCATTTCCGCTTCTTCACTTGCAACCTATTTTACCGATATTATCGATGCAGAAAGTCAGGATATGAAATATGATGTAGCTGTTTATGATAATATGTACGGCGGTGAGCCCTATGTGACACCGGATGAATTCAGCAAAAATCTATATAACGCTCTCAAGACGGTTGACGGTATTGATGATTTCACAATCACTCAGCAGATGGTTACGGATTTTAATGTTGACAAAAATTATGTTTCAGAAGAATTTCTGAATATGATCAATAAGGAACGGGATAATTCAGCAGACAAGGAAAAAGAACTCAACGGAATATTTACTTATAACT
>JAFSDF010000253.1 GCA_017436375.1 Clostridia bacterium
ACGATATTTGCCTTTTTGTCTATCTTTTTAAGGACGGTGGGATAAACGAGACCGATTTTACCGAGCTTTTTACCGTCACAGATAATTGTATTGAGATTTTTCGGATGCTCATAGCCGTGAGCGGGCTCTACAGCCTTAAAGGTGAGAGGAAGATGCTTGATGTCAGCGGCGAGAGTGAGAAGAATGTCACGAAGCTCGAAATAGAGAGCCTGTACAGGCTTTGTTTTGCTGAAAAGTGAAACGGCAAGCTTCTTTCTTTCGTTGCAGAGGCCGTCCTCTCTGTAGCCCTCGACTACTCTGCCCACCTCAAAGATACCGAAATCGGGAGCGAAGGTATTGTTCATTTTCACCTGACAGAGCTGTGTGGGAATAATGGACTTACGGATAACCTCGATATTGGGATTGGTAGCATTCATAAGCTTTACATTATCCTCGATTTCGATACCGAGAGCCTTGTACTCGTCATAGTAAGCCCATACATAGGAATGTGCCTCATGGAGAGAGAATCTCTTGACTAAAATATCCTTGATTCTGTCCTCGACGGTCTTTTCCGTAGCGGGACGGACAGGATAAAGAGGAGTGGCTGTGGTATGAATGTCGAAATTATCATAGCCGTAAATACGGGTGATTTCCTCGATGATGTCTGCCTTCATGGTAACATCCTTGGTAGCTCTCCAGGAGGGAACGGAAACGGAGAAATCGTCGCCGCTGAGCTCTACTCCGAAGCCGAGAGAGGTAAGCGTTTTTACGATGGTATCATTGTCGATTTCGATACCTGTATAGCGGTCTACAAAGCTTTTATTGAAGGTAAGATTTATCTTATCGTACTCGAAAGCTCTTTCATCGGTGAGCGAGGACACAACCTGTGCACCTGAGTCGATATCCTGTAAAAGCTTTACAAAACGGGCGATAGCGGGAACTGTAAGCTCGGGATCGAGGCACTTTTCATAGCGCATTGAAGCATCTGTTCTGTGGCCGAGACGGACAGTGGACTTACGGATGGAAACAGCGTCAAAGGTAGCTGATTCGAGGGTAAGAGTGGTGGTATCGTCTACGATTTCAGAGTCAAGACCGCCCATAATACCTGCGATGGCTACGGGAATGTCACCGTTACAGATCATCAGGGTGTTTTCATCGATATTTCTCTCCGCACCGTCGAGGGTTGTGAAGGTGAAGGGCTCGTCAAAGCGCTTAATACGGAGCTTTTCTACCTTTCTCGAGTCAAAGGCGTGCATAGGCTGTCCCATTTCGAGCATAAGGTAGTTTGTAAGGTCGGCAAGAAGATTAATGCTTCTCATACCGCAGTAGAAAAGACGGATTCTCATATTTACGGGGCTTACATTTTCAGTGATATTTTCCACCTGTAAGCAGGAATATCTCTGGCAGAGGCTGTCCTCGATTTTCATATCGATCTTTTTGAGAGAGTCGTACTTTGAAAGGTCGGCTGTATCCAGAGGCTTAAGAGGTCTGCCTGCGATAGCGGCAAACTCTCTGGCGATGCCGTAGTGTCCCCAGAGGTCGGGACGGTTGGTGAGAGATTTATTGTCAACCTCGAATACGATATCCTCAACCTCGTAGAGGTCCTTGATATCGGTACCGTTGGCCACAGCTTCCTTAATGTCCATAATGCCGGAGTTATCGTCGCTGATACCTACTTCCTTTTCGCTGCAGCACATACCGTAGGAGGTATAGCCTGCCAGTGCACGGGGAGTGATTTCGATTTCGCCTATCTTAGCGCCGATTTTTGCGAAGGCAGTCTTCATACCTACTCTTACATTGGGAGCGCCGCAGACTACATCGGTAAGCTGTCCGTCACCTGCATCCACCTTAAGGAGGTGAAGCTTCTTTGACTCGGGATGCTCCTCCACGCTTTTGATCTCAGCTACTACGATACCGCTGATATCGGAGCCCTTAAAGAAAATTTCATTTTCAACCTCAGCTGTCGAAAGAGAAAATCTGCGGATAAGCTCTAACTTATCGAGACCTTCGAAATCGACAAAGTCTGAAATCCAGTTCATTGATAAAAACATATTATTCCTCCTCCCCTCTTATTCGTCGTCGGTAAACTGTGTGAGTGTTTTAAGATTGCCGCTGTTAAGATCACGGATATCCTTGATGCCGTACTTCATCATAACCAGACGGGTAAGTCCGAGACCGAAGGCAAAGCCTGTGTATTCCTCGGGATCGATTCCGCCTGCCTTAAGCACCTCGGGATGAATCATACCGCAGGGGCAAAGCTCAAGCCAGCCGCTGTGCTTACAGGAGGGACAGCCGTCACCGCCGCAGATAAGGCAGCTGATGTCAAGCTCAAAGCCGGGCTCAACGAAGGGGAAAAAGCCGGGGCGGAGTCTTACCTTGAGATCCTTTCGGAAAACCTCAGACAGCATAGTTTTCATAAAGTAGATAAGGTTTGAAATGGAAATGTCCTTATCAACCATAACGCCCTCCATCTGGAAGAAGGTGTTTTCGTGACAGGCATCGGTTGCCTCATTTCTGAAGCAGCGGCCCGGGAAAATAGCCTTGATGGGAACACCGTCATTGATAAGTGCATCCTTATATTTTTTGTAAATAGCATTCTGAGCCGCAGAGGTGTGACTCTTTAAAAGCTGACCGTTATCAAGATAGTAGGTATCCTGCATATCTCTTGCAGGGTGGTGCTTGGGGATATTGAGAGCCTCGAAGCATTCATAGTCGGAAACGATCTCCGCATAGTCCTCCACAGCAAAGCCCATAGATTTGAAAATCTGCTCGCACTGACGCTGTACGAGAGTAACGGGATGATAGGAGCCTTCGCCTAAATTAGCGGGCATAGAAATGTCGAAATCGGGAGTTGCCTCGATTTCCTTGAGGATTTCCTGTTCCTTTAAAAATGCAGTCTTTTCAGCGAGCTTATCCGTAAGCTCAGCCTTAAGCTCGTTAACCTTCTGACCGAAAGCCTTCTTTTCTTCGTTTGAAAGGTCCTTCATACCCTTCATAAGCTCAGTCACGGGACCTTTTTTGCCTAAGTATTTGACTCTTATGGCTTCAAGGTCAGCAGAGTTTTCAGCTTTTTCAAGCTCAGCAGCAAACTCGTCTCTGACAAGAGAAATTTTACTTTCCATATTAAACCTCCAAATATTTTTATAAATAAAAAATCGTCTCATATAAAATGAGACGAATAAAATCCGCGGTACCACTCAAATTGCAGGAGAAAAATCCTGCCGCTTTTTTACGCTTTAATGCAGCGACTACATTCTGCTTTTCACAGACAACTCGTGAGGCGAAATTCGACTGCGGGGGCAATAGGATTTTTTCAGCGGTCAATCCCTCTCTGTAAAGCCTTGTCCGTAATCTACTTTATCTCAGTCATAGTTTTTAAACGATATTGGATTGATTATAACTCATTAAAGTCAATAAGTCAAGATAAAACCGCATAAAACTTTTACCTTTAAATATCGTTTATATCATAAGGTGTTCTCTGGTAAACGAAATAGTTAAGCCAATTGGTAAACATAAGCGTTCCTACATTCCTCCAGGTAATAACAGGAGCCTTCGTCGGATCGTCATCGGGGAAATAGTTATAGGGAATCTTGATGTCGAGGCCCTTTTCCTTGTCACGGAAATACTCCTTAGCCAATGTGTCGGCATCATATTCCGAATGTCCTGTAGCATAGAAGTTTCTGCATTCGAGATCAGAGACAAGATGAATACCCGACTGCTCGGAATAGGAAATTATCTGTAAATCCTTGCACAGGGCAATATCCGAAAAGCGGATTTCAGTATGTCTTGACTGAGGGACATTATACACATCGTCAAAGCCTCGCAAAAGCGGATGATAAAGATCCAGAGGCTTATGAGGAAATACACCGAACATCTTTTCCGGCAGAGTGTACTTAGGTATGCCGTGATGATAGTAAAGGCCTGCCTGTGCGCCCCAGCAGATATGGAAGGTGGAATAGACATTGGTTTTTGTCCACTCAAAAATCTGACACAGCTCGTCCCAGTAGTCTACCTCCTCAAACTCCATAAGCTCTACGGGTGCACCGGTAATAATCATACCGTCGTACTTTTTATCCTTGATTTCGTCAAAGGTATGGTAAAAATTACTCATATGGCTTTCCGAGGTATTCTTTGCCTTATGGGTAGCAGTCTGAAGAAACTCAATATCCACCTGTAAGGGAGAATTACTGAGAAGTCGGAGAAGCTGGGTTTCCGTGGTGATTTTAGTGGGCATAAGGTTAAGGATAATTATTTTCAGCGCACGGATGTCCTGACTTTTCGCTCTGGACTCGGTCATCACGAATATATTTTCCTGTTCGAGACTTTCCCTTGCAGGAAGTCGGTCATCTATTTTAATGGGCATAGTCTTTCTCCTTATGAGTTCGTTGCTCTTTATTATAACCGAAAGGGAGAATAAATGCAAGGGGTAAGGGAAGAAAACCTCCCGGCCACGCTATGCATTCTTAGGGTGACGGTAATAATCCGAACCGTGTTTTTTATCGGATGATTTCCGCCATTCCTTTGTTAAAATACTCGCAATTCCGCAAGGATTTGCTGCGTTTTTGTCTTGTACTGCCAAAAATCCTCACGATAAAAAATCTTCGACCTGAAAACCGAGTATTTTCAGATGATTTTTGGCTGTTGAGGTTGCCGACAGGC
>JAFSDF010000254.1 GCA_017436375.1 Clostridia bacterium
CTGATGTATGCTTCGTCTCCTCAGGCACCTTCGCTCCGACAGTCGCTTCCCGCTCTGTCTGCTTTTCCGACAGGCTCTACAGGTGAGGCTTCGGAAATAACCGAGAAGGAGGGGTTCCCCTTTGCGGACACAATGCATTGTGTCCCTACGATATATACCTTTATTCAGCGGTGTACCACTTTAGTTTTTCCGAAGTCTTGCCCGCCATTCTGCATTTTGCATTCTGCATTCTGCATTTAAATGGCGGTGTATCAATGCTTATTTCCCGAAGTCTTTCCCGTCCGTTTAGCGTTTATCGTTTTGCGTTTAGCACTTAAAGTTATATCGTTTTGTGTTTAGCACTTAACGCTATTCTTGCCCCATAAAAAAGGCACCTGCAATTCTGCAGATGCCCTTTTGACTTATTTTGTTTTAACTGTCTTTTTCACTGACCAGGGAGAATAAATCTTTTTGCCGTCCGCTGTCTTGTAAGCACGGATGCGAACATAATATTTTTTCTTGGCCTTAAGCTTTTTTACAGTGGTGCTTTTACTGTCGGCTTTTTCCACCCATTTGGTCTTGGCATCCGAAAGAGAGGATTTGAGTCCGTACTGCACCTGATAGCCGGTGACAGCTCCCGATACAGGCTTCCATTTAAGCTTGAAGCCCTTCTTTATGGCAGAGATACCGCTGACGGTAACCTTCTTGGGCTTGATGGTAAAGTAAAGCTCTTCCTTGCTTCCGTAATTACCCTTCAGCGAAACGGTCACCTTGTATCTGCCCGTATTCTTTCTGCCCTTGGCATAGGAAAGGGTATAGCCTGCATTTTTACCCTCGGTAAGGGTGACACCGTTAGTAAGAATTATTTTCACCTTCGGCTTACGAGCCTTTCCGTTATAAGTGTAAGAGGTTTCGGAAAGCTCCAGCTTATAAATCATATCATAAGCTGTAAGTCCGTAGGATTTTTTATCCCAGACGAAATAATCCTTGCTGTTATTGTCCTTATAATAAATTACGAATTTCTTATAAAGGCTCTTGAGCTTTTTACTGCCTTTTTTACTGACAAGAGAATATACATCGGTGGAGGCGATATTATTTTTGTACATCAGCTTGGCAAATTCGGGCATAAAGCTGTCATAACCGCTCATTTTAAGGAGAGTCATTGACTGTTTTATTTTGCCTTTTTTCAGATTCTTTTTACTGTACTTCCAGCGCTGTGTCTCCAGATCTACCAGGCTTTTTGCCGCCTTTTCCACAGTGGAGCCCACATTGAACACATTTCCGTAGTTATGGTCTCCGTCTACCTTTTTATAAACCTCATAGTCCCATTTATCCATACTGTAGCCGCCGAAATCGAACTGAGAGAGAAGCAGATAATCCGTATAATTATGATAAACCTGTACATAGTCCGTATTACCCGAGCGACAGTTTGTACCGAAGTCGATAAGAGCGAATTTCTGACCGAAGATCTTGACACCCTTTTCGAGCATAACCTTAGTGTCCTCCACATTCATACAGCCGCTGTAGCCGATGTTTCCGTGGCCCGAATATTTCAGAACGACATTTTTTGAGGGAGTCTTTTTATCCACTATGCGGAAAAACTCCACGAAAGCATCACGGAGTATGGTACTGCTTTTACTCATATTCTCCGTATCCTTACAGGGCACACTCTTGAGGCAGAAGGACTCTCTCCATTTGACATAAGCCTTCAGTCCCGAGGGAGTGCTGACATCAAGACTGAAATCAAAGCCCTCTTTTTCGTTCTGTTCGACATCATTGGGAAACTTATAGAGATTGATTCTGTCCTCCCATACGATTACATCGTAAAGCACATAGCCATCCTTATCCTTCAGAGGAACTGCCGTATGTACACCGCCCCAGTTATCACTGAAGCCACAGGTAGCAAAGGTGCTGCGAATAACCACAGCGGGATTTTTCTTAGTGATTTTGTGCGTATTATCAGCCGCTGAGCTCTCAAAAGAAAGACCGCAGACCATAGTCAGCATCATCACCAGTGTCATTAAAAATGAAACTATTCTTTTCATAACTGTTCTCCTTTTGTCAAGATTATTCGCACAATTCAATTTTACCGTTTTCAGCCTCATATTTTCTGATGTACTGCTCCAGAGCAAACTCTATTTCTTTATTAGCAGAGCGCTTATTCTGATCAGCTATATACTTGATTTTATCAAGTAAGTTTTCAGAAACACGCAGAGAAAAGGGTGAATAATAATTTCCTGCCATAACCAACACCTCTATATTTAATTTGACATCAAAATAATATCATTTAAAAAGAAAAATTAACGAATTCATATTGACATCAAATTAATATCATATTATAATTTAATTGAAAAATTTCAGCACTCCGATTGTCGCCGAACAAAAGAAAAATTGTGGTTTGTATGACCACAATTTTTTCTTTTATATTAAATCTTAAAGATTTCTTCTTCCGGCATTTTCTCAAAGTCCATTCTTTCCCCCGTCACGGGATGAACGAAGGAAATGTAACAGGACCACAGGGCAATTATTCTGCTTTCTCTGCTACTTCCGTAGCGCCTGTCGCCGACTATGGGCATTTTTCTCGAGGCGAGCTGAACTCTTATCTGATGTGTTCTGCCCGTGTGAAGCTTTACTCTGACGAGAGAAAGGCCGTCTCCTTCGGCCATAAGCTTATAGCTTAAGAGAGCCTTTTTTACTCCGCGCCTTTCTTTTTTTACGGTAAAGGCTTTATTTTTACTTCTGTCGAAAAAGAGTAAATCCTCCATAGTGCCCTCTTTTTCTGCAGGGCTTCCCTCGATTACGGTAATGTATTCCTTTTCCATAGTGCGGTCGCTGACCTGAGCGGAAAGAGCGGCGGCACATTTCTGATTTTTAGCAAAGACCATCACTCCGCCCACCTCTTTATCGAGACGGTGAACGGGATAAGCCTCACTGCCCGTATGCTCCGAAAGAAGAGAAAGCATAGTCCTCTCTCCCTCTTTACCCTGCTGGGAAAGGATACCTCTCTCCTTTATGCAGACGATAAGGTCTCTGTCCTCAAAGAGTATTTCCATACCTTCACCTACCAAAAAAATGAGTCGCAAACGCCGACGCCCGATAAGGCAGTATTTCTTTAAAAAGTGAAATAACTTCACAATAATACGTTAAAAATCACCGATATGCGACAGCATTATCGGTGATTTTCGCCTTTTCTTGCAAAGCTATTTCGCATTTTAAAGTGCTTCGCAGTTTCGTAAGAACAGAAAATTTCTTGTATTGAAGCCACAAAACGCAGCAAGGC
>JAFSDF010000024.1 GCA_017436375.1 Clostridia bacterium
TACCCACGATGAAAGGCTCGGCAAATATTTCGACTGCACTGTTGATATGAATAAGATGACAGGAGGCAGAAGAGATGTTTAAATTTGCATTTAAAAATATGGCTATAAAAAAAGCCAAGATAATTCTTGTTGTTATTTCTATTGTTATTTCTGCTTGTGTGGGCTTGCTCGCTTATAATGTAGCTCAGCAGGTAGACAGCGGCTTTAAGACAACGGCAGGGTATTATGATATTATTATCGGCCCCTCCGGTTCATCTACTCAACTTGCGATGAACACAATGTTCTTTACAGAAAAGCCGCTCGGCACCATATCTTATGATTATGTTGAGAAACTCGAAAAGGATATGCGTGTAAATAAGGTTGTACCCTTTACGATGGGTGACTCTTATAACGCGGCTAAAATTGTCGGTACTACTGCCGATTTCCTTGATGGTAAGGATATAAAAGATGGCACGATGTTCACCGGAAAGTTCCAGTGTGTTATTGGTGCCGCTGTTGCAGAAAAATACTCGCTTACAGTAGGTTCACAACTTATTACATCACACGGACTCACCGGTGAGGGGCACGCTCACGAAAGCAATCCTCTTGCAGTTGTGGGCATACTGAAAGAAACTAAGACGGCTTATGACAATGTTATTTTCACTCCTATTGAAACTGTTTGGGCAACCCATAATCACAGTGAAGAAAACCACGACGAACACGAAGAGAAAAATCACGAGCACCACGGCGATGTATGTGCAATTCTTGTAAAGAGTAAAAGTTTCAATGCCTATAGTCAGCTTTCTGCAGAGTACGGCGAAAACTCAAAGCTTCTTGTTATCAATCCGTCAGAAGTCCTAAGGGAAGTTTTGGAAAATGTCGATATGAGCACCACGATAGTTTACATACTTTGCATAATAATCCTCATAATGAACATCTTTATCATTTCGGTTATCACTCTTCTGAATATGTATGACTCGAAAAAAGAAATTGCACTTATGCGACTTATAGGTATCGGTATGAATAAGATTAATCTTGTATACATCATTCAGAATGGCATCATCGGTCTGATTTCTACAATACTCGCCTTTGCTGCTTCAAGGCTTTGTCTTGTGCTTATGGGTGGTTATGTATCTTCAATGGGCATTGTTCTTGATACGGCAAAAATCTATCCCGTTGAGCTGATGATTATGGCTGTTGTATTTGTCATAAGTGTGCTTCCCACCGTTATCTGTACGGTGAACATGTCTAAAAAGGACGGTGTTTCGCAATGAAAAAAGTAATCGTATTAATTCTTGTTTCCTGTCTTGCTGTGTTTGTTTTTGCTTCCTGCGGTAATGATAACGGCGGTGATGAAACTATGGGCAATACCCTGAGTTTCTCTCAGGCTAACAGTGTTGAAGCTATGCAGAAGCTTGACGGTAAGCAGGTAAAGATCATTGGCTATATGTCAACCCTTTCACCGATTAACGGCAGTTTTATGTATCTGATGAATCTGCCTTATCAGAGCTGTCCTTTCTGTGTGCCAAACACAACCCAGCTTTCAAACACAATGGCTGTTTATGCTAAAAGCGGTGACTCTTTTGAGTTTACCGACAGAGCTATAAAAGTTACGGGTACCCTTGAGTTCGGTGACTATACCGATGAATACGGCTATGAATACGGTTACAGAATCAAGGATGCAACCTATACTGAGGTCGATACAAGCGAAATGTCTGACAAGATGAAGTTGTGGCAGCAGCTCGCTTCTACAGAAGTAATAAGCGATGTTTATAATATGTATGAATATATTAACTTTCTTTGCTTTTGGCCCACATACACTGCTGAATTTGAGGGTGGCAAAGACTACCTGTACCCGACCGATGCAATCAATTTCATCGAAACTGAAGGGGCTCAGTTTAATTACGGCTATGCTGAAGGCTATTTTGATTCTATGATAAAAACTATCGAAGAAGTAAGCACTACAGATTTTATTACTCTTGTTGAGAATATCAAAAAGGCAAAATCACTTGCAGAACGTGCATTTGCAGATCTCAAAGCAGAGGAATATGCAACAACTACCGAATACAGCGGTTCATTTGGTGATGGCAGAAGTCAGTATAAGATGAATAATGCTGATACATACGAAAAAGAAATGGAAGCTATTTACAGAGAATTTGCAGAATGGCTTGCTGAGTGGGAGATTTAAACAGAAATAAACAATGGTTCAGATTTGGGTAGTACTGCCAAACGAAAATCCGTTCACGTAAGTGAGCGGATTTTTGTTTGTATTATTCATTTTTCAATATTCATCATTCATTATTCATTAGTGCAGAACGGATTTTCAAATGAATAATGAATATTGAAGTCGCTTCGCTGATGAATAATGAATAATTACGGGCGGGACACCCGCACCCGATTGTAATTTTGTATTTAGTATGTTATAATTATCGGGCAGTTAAAAAATTAATAAGGTGGTTAGTCTATGAAAAAAAGTTTACATATAACCCTTGAGCTTGCAGTTGTTCTGCTTATCTGTTTTCTCGGAGAGCTTATTGTGAAGCTCCTGCCCTTTAATTTTTCGGCAAGCGTTTTAAGTATGCTTATTTTACTTTTACTGCTTGCCGTCAGAGCGCTTAAAGCGGAAAGCGTCAATGCCTCAGCACGGTTTTTTACCTCAAATATGGCCGTTTTGTTCATTCCTTACGGTGTAAAAGTGCTGCAGTATGTCGATGTTATAAGGGAAAATATACTTCTGTTTGTGCTTATAGTGCTTGTTACAACACCTGTGGTTTACGGTGTGACGGCACTGACGGCACAGCTTGTCATAAAGCTTCAGAGTAAGGAGGGGGAGTAAAATGGAATTCATTACCGATTCGCCTCTGTTCGGCCTGTTTTTAAGCTTTGCCGCCTTTGGTGTGGGCACTCTTTTGTTCAATAAGCTCAGAACCCCTCTTTTAAATCCCTTGCTTTTTGCAATAATCTGCTGTATCGCCTTTGTTGAGGGTGGGCTTATATCCTTTGAAAAATATATGCAGGATACACAGATACTCGCAGATCTTCTGCCTGTCGCAACGGCACTGCTTGCGGTAAATATTTATAGGCAGCTGAAGGCTGTAAAAAAATATGCCCTTGCAATTGTTGTAAGCTGTCTTGCAGGCTCCGCGGCAAGCATACTTTGTGTTGTGGGCCTTTGCAGACTTTTCGGTGCGGATAAGGCCGTGGAGGCCTCACTTATCGCTAAAAGCTGTACAACGCCTATAGCTCTTGACATTTCCCTCATGAACGGGGGAATGGAGGGCCTTACGGTAATTGCCGTAATATGCACCGGTATTGCAGGTGCAATATTGGCTCCCTCACTTGCAAAGCTCTTTAAGATTAAATCACCTGTTGCCGAAGGTCTTGCTATCGGTACAAGCAGTCATGTTATCGGTACAACCAAGGCTGTTGAAATCGGTGAGCTTCAGGCTGCCTTAAGCGGAGTCGCTATCGGTATCTGCGGACTTATTACGGTTATTCTCGTTGCCTTGTTTTATTGATTTTTAAATAGTGTTACTGTTTTGCCTTTGCTATAGTGGAATAATCGGTTCGATAAACAGAAAGAATCAAATATATGGGTGTCAGAACGGGTGTCAAAAAAGCACCGCAGCATCTGCACTCTCTTGTTTTATACAAAAAAAGGTGTTGCGTTTAGTTAATAAGAATGTTATAATTGTCCTTGCAAATCAGATGCTCACGAATATTTCTGATGGTACAGATTAAAAGTATTTTTGGGAATAGGTTGCGATATTTTTTTATTAAAATTTTTTTGAAAGAAGTGGGAATATGGTAAAAAACTATGATGCAGTTGTTATCGGAGCAGGTAATGGCGGACTTGTGGCATCAGCGCGTCTTGCCAAAGAGGGAAAAAAGACGCTGCTTATTGAGCGTCATAATTTACCCGGAGGCTTTGCTACAAGCTTTGTAAGAGGCAGATTTGAATTTGAGGCGTCACTTCATGAGCTTTGCGGTATCGGCTCTATTACGGGGAAATCTCCGCTATTGAAAATTTTCCGTGAGGTCGGAGCAGCTGATAAAATCGAATGGGTTTCACTTGATGAAGCGTACAGATTGCTCACCTTGGAGGAAAATGAAAAGTGTGACTATTCGATGCCCCTGGGTAAGGAAGCATTTATAGCAAAGCTTGAAGAATATGATCCGGGCTCTTCGGCTGTAGTTACAAGGATTTTTGAGCTTATTGAGAGTATTGAAAAGACCTTGGACTTTGTCAGCAATATTGAAGATTTCAAGCCTTCAATGATAAAAGAAATCTTTTCTGAGCATACAGAGTTCCTTAAAGTAGCCAACTATTCCGTTGATGAGGTTCTGAAGGCCTTCGGAGCAAGTCAGAAAACAAGGGATATACTTAACGGCTATTGGTGCTACCTTGGCCAGCCTACCGATGAGCTTAATGTTATTCACTATTTTACAATGCTTCACTCATATATTATTGACGGAGCGGTTATTCCTAAAGGCAGAAGCCATCAGATAAGCACGGCCTTGCTCGAGGCTTTTACCGAAAACGGCGGTGAGGCATGGTTTAATACAAGCGTTAAGAAAATAAATATGGAAAACGGCAAAGCCACAGGTGTCACACTTGATGACGGTACTCAGATAAATGCCAAGGCAGTTATCTGTAACGCTTCTCCGTATAATGCCTATACAAAGCTTATGGATGAAAAGGCTGTTCCCGAGAAGCTGAAAAAAGAAGTCAATGCCAAAACTCTGGGGGCAAAAGGCTTTGCGGTATTTTTGGGCCTTAACCGTTCTGCTGAGGAGCTGGGACTTAATAACCATACATATTTTATTTATCCGACCAACGATAACAGAAGGTGCTATGAGCTCAGCAAAAGTATTCAGACAAACAATGTCCAGGCAACAGTCTGCCTTAATAAAGCCTTTGACGATTGCTCACCCGAGGGTACAAGCATTCTTTATATGACTTCTATTTTTGCCGGAGATGAATGGAGTAAGGTTCCTGTCGAGGATTATCACAAGACAAAGCTGTCCTTTGCGGAAAAAATGATAGATAATTTTGAAAAAGCAACAGGTGTTAAAATCAAGGATTATATAGAAGAAATCGAAATTGCGACACCGATGACCTATGCCCGATACACCGATGCTCCGGCGGGAACTATTTACGGATATGAGGCGAGCAAGGAGGACGGCATCGTAAAGAGAATTGTATTTGATATGATAGATAAGGGTATACCGGGGCTTTATTTTGCCGGTGGCTATACCACAAGGCATATGGGCTATTCTCCGAGCTACACAACCGGTGATATGGCGGCAAAGGCTGCAATACTCGCTATGGAAAAGGAGGCAAAGTAAATGGGCAAGAAAAAGGCTTCTGTGAACGGCAATTTCAAGGATATTGTGAATACGGTGAAGTTTTTAACGGAAAGAAAGCATTTTATAAACAGTGCAGAAGCAGTTTTGCCGATCTGTACCGATGATTTTGGTGTAAACAAGGTCGCTAAAAGTCTTCATCCAAAAGAGCAGAAATTGGTAATCAGCAGAATTGAGGAGCATGCAGAAATTGCAAAAAGCTATTATTTTAAAAGTGAAACAGCTCCTCTTGCATATTTTAAAGCAGGTCAATACCTTACCTTCAGATTTGAGATAGGCAGTGCAGTTGTTACCCGTTCATATTCAATAGCCTCATCGCCTGCAAGTGCATTAAAGGGTGAATACCAGATTACCGTTAAACGCATCGCTGACGGCTTCGTTTCCGATTATATCCTTGATAACTGGAAGGTAGGCGATGAGGTTACCGCTTATGCGCCGGAGGGCAATCTGACCTATAACCCGTTAAGAGACGCTGAAAATATAGTTGCTGTGGCGGGAGGCAGCGGAATCACACCCTTCCTTTCACTTGCCAGAGCAATAGATCAGGGCGATGAGAATTGCACTCTTACTTTACTGTACGGCTGCAGAACATCAGATGAAATTCTTTTTAAATCAGAGCTTGACGGGCTTTGTGAGAAAAATGAAAAAATCAATGTTGTTTATGTGCTCAGCCACAGTGATGAGGAGGGCTATGAAAAGGGCTTTGTGGGTGCAGATATTATAAAGAAATATGCACCCGAGGGAAGCTACAGCATTTTTGTTTGCGGACCGGGCGGCTTATATAAATATCTTGAATCCGAGCTTCCTAAGCTCGGAAAAGAAAAGAAATATATACGCTTTGAGGTCTTTTCCTCAGGTAAAAAGGAGGAAGAGGAGCCGAGGAATTTCAGCATCACCGTTATTAACCGCGGCAAGGAAACTGTAATTAATGCAAGCAGTAACGAAACGGTGCTTTGTGCTTTTGAACGGGCAGGCATAGAAGTTCCTGCGAGATGTCACACGGGTGAATGCGGATTTTGCAGGAGCAAGCTTGCAGACGGTAAGGTTTATATACCTGAGGGTGAAGATAAGCGCCGTGTGGCAGATATGCAGTTTAATTTTATACATCCTTGCTGCTGCTATCCGGAAAGTGATCTTGTTATAAGAGTAAATTAACGGATTGCGGAGATCGTATTGCTTGTTTAGGGCAAGTAATAACGCATAAAAACATATATAACAGAATAAATTACTTATGAAAGCCCCGCAACGAAGGCTCAGCCTGCCGTTGCGGGGCTTTGGCGGAACAAGCTGATATCGTTTCTTGAGGGGGCTGTGTTCACGGACTTTTATAGAGTGATTTCCTCTGTCTGTGTTACTTTTTTTAAAACAGTTAATATATTTAAGGGGCGGATTTCGCACCCGTAAGAGAATTTTTTTGAGGAGATTCATAATGAAAGTCTATAAAGAAACCGTAATTAAAAATCCGCTTTACATAACAGTTCTTGATAACGGTGTAACTCTGTTTGTTTATGACGGCTATGCGGAAGGCTCCGATGACCGTGTGTATACACCTGTGGTTGAGGAAAGGGGAGACGAGTGCAAATTGCTGGGCTGGCGCACTGAAGGATAAATGATAATAATCAGTATATGGGGTGCAAGAAATCTGCAGCCCCATATTTTATTTGAAGTCAGAAATTCTTAAACCCGGGTACAGCTTCAGAACAGCATTGACTTTTAGGCTCGGTTATTATAAAATGAGCCTGAGGTGATTATATGGGCAGGAACACGGAAAATCAAACCAAAAGTCTCTTTCTGAAAAGAATAGTCGATGTATGTGTTATCATTCTTATTTCATTGTCTGTTTTAAGCTTTTATGAAATAGATTGGAGCTCCGTACATACATCAAAGGAAAATTTGCTTGCCCTGCATTTCGATATGTTCGGTCTTTATTACAGCCTGGCGGCGATGCTGTTTATGTTTATATTGCCGAATGCCTTGGAATTTTTCAGCGGCAGAAGGATTATGTACAGGTATACCTCCGGGAAGAAAATTCCTGCCGGTCTCGGCCGTGCTTTAAAGATTATCTTTGTAAGCCTTTTTATCGTTTTTTGCTCAGTATCCTTTGCCGATAAATATTCGAGGACTGAGTTTTACAGTGACGGCAGTATTATTGAGTATAACAGGTACAATCAGATTGTAAATGAATATTCAAAAGCTGATATTGAATCTGTTGAGCTGAGAACTAACCATGATTTCGGCAGAAATATGAATTATTGGACTGAGACTGTTATTTATATAAAGGACGGTTATTATATATTAACGCAGGGGGATTATCTTGCACCGGATGATTATGAGGTTAATCCGGAAACCGAACGAAGCCTGTACGGACTGAGGAAGGTAAAAGAGACCTTTTCGGACAAAATTAAAATCAACAAGGAGAAGCTTGACACGCTTTTTGAGGTTGAGCGTTATTCTTACACTCAGGCTCAGGCAAAGGAGCTGTGTGATATTTTTGAGGCTGATTATGAGGAAATGATGCTTTGGCTCAAGGAAGAATGGGATATAGTTTTAGATAATCAGGAGAGCAGATAATGCATTATTAATCCGCGGGGGTGATTATATGAAAAGAATTATGTCACTTATTCTCTGCTTCCTTTTACTGCTTGCAGCTCTTACTGCTGTGAGCATCGTAAGCTATGGCAAAAAGGACAATAAAGCACCCTCGGATGTTGCGATTGTTTTAGGGGCAGGAACTGCAGACGGTGAGGTTTCACCTGTATTCCGTGAAAGAATAAATCACGGGATTTGGCTTTATGAAAACGGCTATGCCGATTATCTGATATTAACGGGCGGTATCGGTGAAGGTAACGAAAAAAGCGATGCTTATATTGCCAGACAATATGCCGTTTCAGAGGGTGTTCCCGAAGATGTTATCTTTATCGAAGAAAAATCCGTCATAACAGAAGAAAACCTTGAGTATGCCAAGGATATAATGCAGGAGAATTCCTTTGAAACTGCCATTATCGTCAGCGATCCCCTTCATATGAAAAGGGCGATGCTTATGGCAGGTGATTACGGGATTAAGGGGTATTCTTCACCTACCACCACATCGATGTATAAAAGCCTGAGAACGAAAATTCCTTTTTTAATGAGAGAGGAATTCTTCTATATCGGCTATTGCATTGTAAGAGCTTTCAGATGAAAAACGAAAAGGAGACCGTTATGGAAATCAAAGCTAAATGTAAATATGACTTCAAAGCCTGTAAGGCGATGGCACACGCCTATTCCTACAAAAAGAAAAAGCCGTTAAAGACGGTGCTTATACACATCGCTTTGGCTTTTGCTCTTGCGTTTCTGAATTTCATCGTGATTAAATTGACGGGAGCGGATACGGTCAATATGGTTGCTTTTGTGCTTTGCCTGCTTATTGTTGTGCTTGAGCTTCTCATGTATTTTCTTATGCCGCAGCTGCAGTATAACTCTATGTCTAAAATGAAGGATATGTCAAATGACTATATTTTCCGTGATAATGACTTTGTTGCGACTGCCGAATCCGAGGAATATAAGGGTGACTCGGTCATTAAATATACCCTTTTAGAAAAGGTGATGGAAACAGGGGAGTATTTTCTTCTTTTCGAAAACAAAAGACAGGTATTTCTCGTTGACAAGACTACCGTCGAAGGCGGAACGGCTGAGGAAATTCGCCAAAAGCTTCAGTCAGTCCTCGGTAAAAAGTACATAATATGCAAATACTGAATTAAGGGAGCCCTCATTTCGAGCATTTTCAACGCAGTTATGCGCAGAAACAGCGATATTTTAGGGCCTGACATCCTTATGAAGCGGCATTCTCAGCCTTCTTTTTTTGCATAAAAATATTGCATTGAAAAAAAAGTGGTGTTATAATGTTAAAATATTATTCCAATGAGGTGATAAAATGAATATAGGTATTTACGGTTACGGAAATTTAGGTAAGGGAGTGGAAGACTCTATCAAGAGAAACAGCGATATGAAGCTTGCGGCTGTTTTTACCCGCAGAAGTCCCGCTTCTCTTAAGCTTGCCACGGAGGGCGTGCCTGTGGTTTCCGCTGATGATATTCTCTGCTGGAAGGACAAAATCGATGTGCTTATTATCTGCGGCGGCAGTGCTACGGATTTACCCGAGATGACGCCGTCTCTTGCCAAGCATTTCAATGTGGTGGACTCCTACGACAATCATTCAGAAATACTTACTCATTTTAAAAATACGGATAAATCTGCCCTCGAAGGCGGCAAGACAGCACTTATTTCCTGCGGCTGGGACCCGGGTATGTTCTCACTTAACCGACTTTATGCCGGCTGTATCATTCCCGACGGTAACGATTATACCTTCTGGGGCAAGGGTGTTTCACAGGGCCACTCCGATGCCATACGCCGTATAGAGGGCGTTATCGATGCCCGTCAGTACACAGTGCCTGTGGAGGAGGCCGTGGACAGAGTAAGAAACGGAGAGGCTCCCGAGTTTACCGCCCGTGATAAGCATAAAAGAGAGTGCTATGTGGTAGCCGAGGAGGGTGCCGATAAGGAAAGAATCCGCAGAGAGATCGTGACTATGCCCGCTTATTTCGAGCCCTACGATACTACCGTTCATTTCATTTCTGCTGAGGAAATGAAAGCAAATCACGCTGAGCTGCCTCACGGCGGTTCCGTTATCCGTACGGGCAGAACAGGTCTCGGAGACTCTCATAAGCAGGTTATCGAATATAAGCTCACTCTGGACTCAAACCCCGAATTTACGGGAAGTGTTCTCGTATGCTTTGCCAGAGCTGTCAGCCGTATGGCGGAAAGAGGAGATTTCGGCTGTAAGACCGTTTTTGATATGGCACCTGCTGACCTTTCATCTCAGCCGAGAGAAGAAATCATCGCTCATCTGTTATAAGGAAGTGAACTGAACTATGTTATGTGAAAATATCGGTATAAATGCATCGGGACATCTTACCCTCGCAGGGCAGGATACTGTCGAGCTTGCCCGTAAATACGGTACACCTCTTTATCTTATGGATGAAAACCGCATCCGTGAAAAGTGCAGGATTTATATGAAGGCGATGAAGGATGCCTTCGGCGAGGACAGTCACCCCGTTTATGCAGGTAAAGCCGCTTGCTTTAAGTACATTTATAAGATTATGAAAGAGGAAGGAATGGGCATTGATCTGGTTTCTCCCGGTGAAATCTATACTGCTCACAGTCAGGGCTTCCCCATGGAAAATTCCTTCTTCCACGGAAATAATAAAACCGATGCTGACATAGCCTATGCTATGGACTGCGGTGTGGGCTACTTTATGGTCGATAATATGTATGAAATAAAGGCCATAAATGATATGGCAGGTAAAA
>JAFSDF010000255.1 GCA_017436375.1 Clostridia bacterium
AATGTCTATAAGCTCATCGGCAGTTTTTTCCAGCTTTTCATCGGGAAAAAGAGCCAGCGAATAAGCCACCGCCTCGAGCCATTTGGCCGCATCGCTGTCCTGAAACACCATGCCGTAAAAGCCGTCTCCTGTATCCTCTCCCCTGAGTGCTTTGGCGGCATTGATAAAGTTCTTTACCACATGGCTTTTTTCCGTGTCCTCATTAAGGTCGTTAAGCACCCTGTACTGATAGGGAATAACCTTATCCTTTATAAGTCTCTGATATTTCCCCGTAAAGCCTTTTCCGGGACGGTAAGAGAAAGGCAGAATTCCTTTATGTGTCTTCATATTTTCACCCTTTGTGAGTTTTTTAAGATTGTAGCACGGATTTAAACGAAAAGCAATAAGGGCGCCACTTCATAAGGATGTTAGGCCTTAAAATTCGCTATTTCTGCGCATAACTGTGTTGAAAATGCTCGAAATCCGAAAGGATTTCTGTGCTTTTCGCCTTGTTCTGCACCAAAAATATCATAATTTTAAGGTGCAAAGCAGTTTTTACAGAGATATTTTTCGTTTAAAGAAAATGATAAACTCCCAGTCGTACTCGTGTATTTCGGGGAGTTTTCGTGATGTTTAAGCGGAAAAGAGCCTGTAAAAACCCTAACTTTCTTACGAAGTGTCGCCCAAAAGGAACTTTTGATAATTAAATACTATTCTCAGTTTACACTTTATTCATAATGATTTGCTATAATTAAATATAATTGTCTAATTATGTGCATTTTTGCTTATTTATAAAACGGAAAGAAATTAATCATCGGAGGTAATTTGACCTTGATACGACTTGTAAAATACCTGAAACAGATAAAAAAGCCTGCTGTAGCGGCTATGATTTTCGTGGTCCTTTCGCAGGTGTGCTCCCTTTCTCTGCCTCTCCTTATGTCGCAGATAATCAATAACGGAATCGCTAACGGAGACATTTCCTACATCGTAAAGGTGGGCATCGTTATGATGTGCGTTTCTGCCTTCGGAGTGGGAGTTTCCGTGCTCAACAGCTATTTCTCCAGCAAAACCTCCGCTGCCTACGGAATGCTTCTGAGAAGAGAGATTTTCCTTAAGGTGGAATCCCTCTCACAGACCGACATTGACACGGTAGGTACACCCTCACTCATTACACGCTGTACAAACGATGTAAAGGTTATCCAGGATTTTATACTTACAGGACTCCGTATGATTATTTCGGTGCCTATTATGCTCGTAGGCGGAGTGGTGATGGCATTTTTCCTCAATGCCAGACTTGCTACTGTTATTTTCGCTGTTATTCCCATTATCGGTGTTATCGCTTTTATAGTAATTAAAACAGTAATGCCTATTTTTAAAAAGAGGCAGAAGCTTATCGACAGGGTAAACAGCTTTATGCGTGAAAAAATAGGCGGTATCAGAGTTATCAGAGCCTTTGGCAGAATGGAAACAGAGGATGAAAAGTTCGATACTACCAACAGAGAGCTTTCAGGTCTTACTCTTAAATTCCAGCGGTTTATGTCCGTGCTCATTCCTGTCTGTATCGTTATTATTATTCTGGCGCTGGATGTTCTGATTCTGATAGCGGCGAGAAATTACGATAAAATGGACTATATCCTCGATGCGGCTAAGCTTTCTACTGCAATAGGTGACCTTCAGGCTTTTGTAATTTATATGATAATGATAATATCCTCCGTTACCATGGCGGCGGCAATGTTTGTTATAGTTCCCCGTGCGAGAATTTCTGCTAACAGAATTATCGAGGTGCTGGACATAGAGCCTGTAATCACCGAACCCGAAAGGGCAGAGAAAACCGACGAGAGTAAAAAGGGCACCGTTGAGTTCCGTAATGTTTCCTTCGGCTATGCTGATGCAGAGGAAAAGGTACTTTCGGATATCAGCTTTACCGCTGAGGCAGGTAAGGTTACAGCCATTATCGGCGGTACGGGAAGCGGCAAGAGCACTCTTGTCAATATGATACCCCGCTTTTATGATGTGACAGAGGGTGAAATCCTCTTTGACGGAACGGATGTAAGAAAGCTCAGTCAGGACGATCTTCGTTCCCGTATAGGCTTCATTCCGCAGAAGGCCTGCCTTTTCAGCGGAAGCGTAGAGGAAAATCTCCGTTACGGCGATGAAAATGCTACCGAGGAAAGAATGAGACTGGCGCTCGATATTTCGCAGAGCAGTGAATTCGTTGACAAGCTTCCCGAGGGCATCAACACCTTCGTAAGCCAGAACGGTACTAATCTTTCCGGCGGACAGAAGCAGCGTCTTTCCATCGCCAGAGCACTTACGAGAGATGCCGAGGTTTACATTTTTGATGACAGCTTTTCTGCGTTGGATTTCTCCACCGATGCCAAGCTTCGCAGAGCTATCAGAGAAAATCTTACCGCTACGGTTATTATCGTGGCACAGAGAGTAGGCACCATTATCGATGCTGACCGCATCGTAGTCCTCGACAGAGGAAAGATATGCGGTATGGGTACACATAAGGAGCTTATGGAAGGCTGCAGACTGTACCGTGAAATTTACGATTCTCAGATAGAAAAGGAGGAAGAATAATGAAAGAAAAGCAGATTTCCTCCCGAAAAGAAGCAAATACATATTCAGGCGATAAATATGCAGCCTACAGAGAAGAAAACAAAACCCGTAAGGAAAAGCCGCAGAATTTGATGCTGACAGCGAAAAAGCTTCTTAAGTTCCTCAAGGGAAAGGAGCTTGCGCTCACAGTTACTGCTGTCTGTGCTGCTGCAAGTGCATATCTGAGCATTTTAGGCCCCGAGTATCTCGGTGATATAATTAATGTGCTGGATGAGCAGATAAAAAACAAGCTGGCTACGGGCAGTATGGATTTTTCACCCATTTACGGCATAATTATCACTATACTGGTGATTTACTCTCTAAGCTCACTTTTCGGCTTTGTACAGCACTATATTATGGCCGGAGTGGTGCAGAAGCTTATCACCGACATCCGTCATAAGCTTAACCGCAAGCTTTCCAAGCTGCCTCTGGCTTATTTCGATAATCATAACAAGGGCGACATCCTGAGCCGTATGATTAACGATGTGGACAATATGAATAACACTTTGCAGAACAGTATTCTGCAGATTATAACCTCTGCAGTCACCTTCGTGGGCATCCTCGGCATAATGATAAAAATCAGCTTTTCCCTTACTCTCGGATCACTTTCACCCTTCCCCATCTGTATAGTAATAGCTCTCGTTATTCTGAATTTTTCCAAGGTTTACTTCAGAAAGCAGTGGAAGGTTACAGGCGATGTGAACGGTCACATCGAGGAGATGTTTACGGGGCATAAGATAGTAAAGGCCTTCGGTCACGAAAGAAAGGCTATCGAGGAGTTTGACATTATCAATGAGGAGCTTTACAACACCAGCCGTAAGGCACAGTTCCTCTCGGGTATTCTCGGCCCCCTGATTAACTTTGCCAATAATGCAGGATATGTAATTATATGCGTAATCGGCGGCTATCTCATCGTAAAGGAAAAGCAGAGTGTAGGTGACATCACTGTTTTCATTGCCTATTCTAAGCTCGTTATGCAGCCCATCGTAGACCTCAGTAATATTTCAAACAACCTTCAGTCCTCTCTTGCCAGTGCAGAACGAGTCTTTGATGTATTGGAGGCTGAGGAAATCGTTCCCGACAGTGAAAATCCCGAAGTGATAGAAAAAGGCTCATCCATCACCTTTAAGGATGTGTGCTTCTCCTATCTTCCGGAAAAGCCCCTTATCGAAAACTTTAATCTTCAGGTTGAAAAAGGTCAGCTTGTGGCTATAGTAGGTCCTACGGGCGCAGGCAAAACAACCATAGTAAATCTTCTTATGAGGTTTTACGAAATCCAGAGTGGTGAAATACTTCTGGACGGTGTCAATATCAAGGATATTACAAGAAACAATTTAAGAAAAATCCTCGGTATGGTGCTTCAGGATACCTGGCTTTTCAAGGGCACCATAAGAGAAAACATAATGTACGGAAAGCCCGAAGCCACTGAGGAGGAGTTCCTTAATGCGGTAAAGGCCGCCAAGGTAGATAAATTTGCTCTTACTCTTTCCGACGGCTACGATACAGTCCTCGAGGAGGAGGGCTCGAATATTTCCGTAGGACAGAGACAGCTTATTACTATCGCCAGAGCTATTCTTTCCTCACCCGATATTCTGATTCTCGATGAGGCTACCTCCTCTGTTGACACCAGAACGGAAGTGCAGATACAGAAAGCTATGACCAACCTTATGAGGGGCAGGACGAATTTTGTTATTGCTCACCGTCTTTCCACTATCAGAGAGGCAGATGTCATCATCGTAATGAATGAGGGCAGAATTATCGAAACCGGCAAGCACAGTGACCTTCTTAAGGAGGACGGCTTCTATGCCGAGCTGTATAATTCACAGTTTTCTGTTTAAAAAACAGGAAAAACAGCCATACTTTCAGGAAAGGGGGAGTTCAATGAAAATTAAAACCTGGGAAAACGGTCTGAGAGTTTTTTACGATTGCAGACCTGACAGCCGTTCGGCTACTGTGGGTATATGGGTAGCAAGCGGCTCTGAAAATGAGAATGACAGCAATAACGGCATATCTCATTTCATTGAACATATCCTTTTTAAGGGCAGTAAAAGCCGCACAGGCTTGGAAATAGCCGAGGGTATGGATGAGATAGGTGCATCCTATAATGCGTATACTACCAAGGAGTACACATATTTTTATGTAAAGGCTCTTGATTATCAGCTTATCAAGGCAACAGATCTGCTCTTTGATCTGTTTAAAAATCCCCGCTTAGACGAAAATGACATCGAAACGGAAAAAGGAGTTATCCTCGAGGAAATCGCTATGTGCGAGGATGATCCTTCGGAAAAATGCTTTGATGTGAGCGAAAAGGGTATTTATGAGGGCAGCGGTCTCGCCTACGAAATATTGGGAACAAGGGAAACCGTTTCTGCTATGAAAAAAGAGGATTTCCTCGAGTATATGAATACTTATTATGTTCCCGAAAGAACGGTAATCGGTGTCAGCGGAAATTTCACCGAAGAAGAAATCGAAGAAAAAATAAATGAATACTTCGGTGGGAATAAAAATACAGGCAACCCCATAAAAACCGTAAAGGCTCCCTTTTCTCCCGATGTGAGAACACTGCATAAGGATGTGGAGCAAACGCATATTCTTATGACCTTCAAGGGTATTCCCATCGAGCACAGGGATCTTTATCCTCTGCAGATATGCTCCTTCATTCTGGGCATAGGCCCTTCATCCATGCTTGGAAGAAGAATCAGAGAGGAGCTGGGCCTTGTCTACGGCATCGAGTCATTTCTCGTCAGATTTGCCGGAGGAGGTACCGTAGAAATATCTATGAGTCTGGCACCTGCCTCTGAGGAAAAGGCAATAAGAGAAGCGTTGAAAATCGTATCAGCTCTGGAGGAGACGGTTACGGAAAGGCAGGTAACTATTGCCAAAGAAAAGCTTGCCTCCGGCTTCATAATGTCCAGAGAACAGCCTCAGTCGAGGTTTTCAGCCACAGGCTATAATATACTTCTGCTCGGCAAGGAAATTACCGATGACGAAATTATCGAGTCGGTAAGGAGTGTAACTCTCGATGATGTGAAAAGAGTAGCAAGAGAATACTTCGATATTTCGGAAATGAGCTTCACAGCTGTGGGCAAGGTTTCCGAAAAGGAAAAGTACCAAAAAATAATATCGGAATTTAAAAAAGAAGGCGAATAAAATGAACCCCATTTCCAAGGCAAAAAGATTAGTGGTTAAGGTAGGCACCTCGACCCTTACATACGAAACAGGCAAAATAAACATAAGAAGAATGGTTAAGCTCTGCTCGGTGCTTGCGGATCTTCATAATTCGGGCATCGATGTAGTTCTGGTTACCTCGGGTGCCATCGGTGTAGGTGTAGGAAAGTTAGGACTTGCCGAAAGGCCGAAGGATATTCCCGGCAGACAGGCGGCGGCTACTGTAGGTCAGTGTGAGCTGATGTTTATGTACGACAAATTCTTCGGTGAGAACGGTGTCAAAACAGGACAGCTTCTTATTACCAAAAGTGACATTGAAAATGATAAAAGAAGAGAAAATCTCGAAAACACCTTCGAAAAGCTTTTCGAGTACGGTGCAGTCCCCATCGTAAACGAGAACGACTCCGTGGCTACAGAGGAAATTGTTTACGGTGATAATGACAGCCTTTCCGCTATAGTAGCGAGACTTATAAAGGCACAGGGACTCATCATTCTGTCGGATATTGACGGACTTTTCGATGATAATCCTAACGAAAATCCCGATGCACAGCTTATACCTGTCGTAAGAGAGATTACCGATGAAATCAGACATCTGTGCGGCGGGGCAGGAACAAACAGAGGCACGGGCGGAATGATAACAAAAATACACGCCGCCGAAATTGCCACTGAGGCAGGCATTCCCACTGTTATAATGAACGGTACACAGCCTCAGGATATATATAAGCTTATCGACGGACATAACACAGGTACACTCTTTATTGCGTAAAATATAAACCAAAGGAGAAAGTTCAATGCTTACACAAATAGGTATAAAAGCAAAAAAGGCAGAGCGCTTTCTTATGACAGCCTCTTCCTCACAGAAAAATAATGCTCTCGGCATCATCGCTGACGAGCTTACGGCAAACTGCGACTACATACTTTCACAGAACGCTGTTGATGTAAAAAATGGCAGAGAAAACGGTATGAGCGAGTCGCTTATCGACCGCCTCAGCCTCTCTGCTGACAGAATAAAGGGCATCAGCGATGCGGTCAGACAGATTATTTCTCTCGACGACCCCTGCGGAAAGGTAATAAGCGGCGGTGTCAGACCTAACGGACTCAAAATAGAAAAGGTCAGTGTGCCTCTCGGTGTCATCGCCGTAATTTTTGAGGCAAGGCCCAATGTTACCGTGGATGCGGCGGCTCTCTGTCTCAAATCGGGCAACACCGTAATTCTCCGCGGCGGCAAGGAGGCTATAAACTCAAACAAGGCAATGGCTGAGGTTATGCGAAAAGCTCTGGTAAAAGCAGATTTTCCCGAGGACTGCATACAGCTCGTAGAGGACACCTCCAGAGACTCTGCTACAGCACTTATGAAAATGAATGAGTATGTGGATGTATTAATCCCACGCGGCGGTGCAGGACTCATAAAGGCCTGTGTGGAAAACTCAAGTGTTCCCGTTATCGAAACAGGCACGGGTAACTGCCATATCTATGTGGATAAGGATGCAGACCTTCAGATGGCGGCAGATATTATTTATAATGCGAAAACCTCCAGACCTTCCGTGTGTAACGCCTGCGAAAGCCTCGTAATCCATAAGGCTGTAGCTGAAAAGGTGCTTCCGATGCTTTATGAAAAACTCAGTGCAAAGGATGTGGTTTTTCACGGTGACGAAAAATGCCGTGAAATCCTTCCCGAGGCTCTCGAGGCTACAGAGGAGGACTACGCAAAGGAATATCTCGGCTACGAAATCAGTGTTAAGGTAGCAGAGGATATAAATGAGGCTATCGACCACATTATGAAATATTCCAGCGGTCACAGCGAATGTATCATTACTGATAATTATGCTTCGGCTAACCTCTTTACCTCCTGTGTGGATGCGGCGGCAGTTTATGTCAATGCCTCAACGAGATTTACTGACGGCGGAGAGTTCGGCTTCGGTGCGGAAATCGGTATTTCAACCCAGAAGCTTCACGCCAGAGGACCCTTGGGCCTCCCTGAGCTTACATCACAGAAATATATCATCAGCGGTAACGGACAGACGAGGTGACAGGATGGAACACGCTAAGAAAAGATCTCCTCTTAATTTTATTGTAGGTCTGACTGTGGTTATCCTTACGGTTATCGGCTTTGTCAGTGTGGTTGACTTCATCTCCGACAGAATTCAGAGCACCGCAAACAGATCGCAGCAGGAGCAGACACAGCTTTACGAGGATTTTATTTCTCCTGTTATAATGAATGATCCGGACACCTTTGACGATATAACCAAGGCTAATCTGCAGCAGCTGCTTTCTATTGCTGTCTGGTCGGTTATTGACAGCGGTGCGGACCCTGAAAAATATGAATATACCGATGACGGTATGCTTATGCCTCAGAAAGAGGTGGAGGATGAATTCGCTTCACTTTTCGGCAGTGAGGTAAAGCTCAGCCACAGCACTGTTGACGGAGGTGACGGCGTTACCTTCAGATACAGTAAAAAGAAGCAGTGTTATATAATTCCCATTACGGGCATTATGCCTATTTATCTGCCCGATGTGACAGAGGTTGATGAAAAGGACAGCTCTGTGGTTCTGACTGTAGGATATCTTGCTTCCGCTGACTGGGTTCAGGACAGTGAAGGTAATATGGTGCCTCCCGAGCCGGGCAAATATATGAAAATTACCCTCGGTAAAAACGCAGACGGTTCGTTCTTTGTCAAGGCTATACAGAACATGGACTGAAGTTTTGAGGAATTGTTTTGTGAAAATTAATATTTTTATTAATTCTTGACTTTTTACGAAAAAAAATATATAGTTATATTATGATAGGTGTGGTGTCTTTATTTATCGGCATTCTTTCGCTTAACAGCACACCTTTTGTACATAATAGCGTACAAAATATAAGGAGGTACTATTATGAAAAAAACTTTTAAAAAGCAGTTGATTCTTCTGGCTGTGATGACAGTAATGATGATTCTTGCACTGGTAATGCCTGCTTCTGCTGAGGAGGAAACACAGATTCCCTGCCCCGGAATGAGCGGCGGCGGACATCTGTCTTACTATCTCAAGGATATTGTTATTGAGCCTACCTGTACTCAGCGCGGCTACAGTAAACAGATCTGTACATACTGCAACGATCAGGTGGTAGTCGAGGCTTACAAATTCACAGAGCCCACAGGACATAACTATGTAGCTGCTTATGTCGATAAGGGTGATCACTATGAAAGAGTCCGTACCTGTCAGAATCCTCTCTGTCAGAGAGGCGGAAATGACATCACCGATCAGAATAAGCCTAAGGTTGAAATCATAAACGGTACGGATGTAGCTACTGATGCTGACGGTATAATCAAATACTACCGTGTGGAATATATAAATAAATGGGCAAGACCTGACGGTAAGGACGAGGCCAATAAGGGTGCCTTCCTCAGTTATTGCTATGCTCCCTCAAATTCACAGTCATGGGTTTCACTTTATGATCCCACAGCACCTGATGCTTATTCCAGGGAAAATGCCTATGTAGACAAATTATATACCACAGGCAAAAAGGCAACTCTCGATCATACAGCGGCAGCACCTGCCTATGAGTATGTGGATGAGACAGCCGGTCTGACTCTTTATGTTCAGGAGAGTGCAGATGTTCCTGCTTATCCGGCAGATAAGCCTGTACGCAATAAGGACTTAGTTTACGGCAGATATAACTTTGAAGGTTGGTCCGAGCCTGTAACCGAGGGTAACAAGAGAATTTACGAGGCTGAGTTTACTCCCGATGAAAATGCCACAGTCAGCTTCTCCTTCCGCAATTATAACGGCGCTGAGCTTACTGCTTCTTTCTCCGTACCCTACGGCGGAAAAGTAAATTACGGCGACCTGGTTGCACCTGTCAGAGAGAATGATCAGTATAACGAGTACAAGTTCGAGGGCTGGACCTTCGGCAAGAGCGGCGATGCACCTCTGGCCACCAAGGAGCTGAAGGGTGACATTTACGCTTACTACAATACAGCTGTGTATGCAGACTTCAGTGAAAAGGCCAGACAGTATACCGTAGAGTTTATGGTATATGACAGAGTTATCTCTGATGAAAAGGCCTATGTCGCAAAGACTGCAAACGGTGTAGAATGTAAAACCTCCGTCAGAGAGTATATTGCGGCCATAGACACTGACTGCTTTACTATCGACAGGGATAAAAAGTATATATACAAGCATAACGCAAATGAATGGATAATCAAAAAGGTTAACGGTGAAAGCGTGCTTACTGATGTAATCGTATCACCCGATAATTTCGACCTTCCTAAGAGCGTTTATGTAAAGGACAGCGAAACAGGTGTTACCAAAGAGGTATTCTTCGGTAAAAATGAGACTAACACCGTTACCGTCGCACCTACATATACATCTGCTTATGTGCGCTATAACTTTAAGGTAACCATTCTTCCCACTCACTTCCTTGACGAGGATGTTTATCCCGATAACGGTCTTTTCAAATCCGACATTCTTGACAAATTCGTTATTCAGGTAACAGATCAGAACGGTCAGTATGTTACAGCCGGTACTGCTGATAAGAACGGCGAATTCCGTTTCGAGGTTCCCTACAGAGACGAATACCTTATCACCGCATCTCTGCCTAATGGAAAATACTACGGAGAGCATGAACTTGATCTGGCTGCCTGCGTAACTGCCGGTGATGTAGAAAGAATTGCACAGAACGGTATTTTCATTTCTCCGAGAGTAACTCAGGAATGGACAGACGGTCTTAAAAGCTGTAACTGCGTATGTCACTCCTTCTTAAGCGGCATAGTTTTAAGAATTTACAACCTTCTTTACAGACTCTTTAATATCAAATATGTTTGCTGTGACGACCTGTTCATTACACACGGTGACATTCTTATTTACACTAAATAAAAGCTAAAAATAATCAAGCAACCGCATTCGCCGACATCCCATAAGGCAGTATTTGTTTCTCGAACAAAATTCCCCGTATTTTTGCCAAAAGCCTCGCAAGGCGACAGCCTTGCTGCGTTTTGTGGCTTCAATACAAGAAATTTTCATTTCTTACGAAACTGCGAAGCACTTTAAAATGCGAAATAGCTTTGCAAGAAAAGGCGAAAATCACCGATAATGCTGACGC
>JAFSDF010000002.1 GCA_017436375.1 Clostridia bacterium
ATATGTCAATTCAACAAAGTGTTAATTTTTCACAGCGGAAAAGTTATTTTTTATATATTTTGCACCCTCTGCTTTAATTCTCGTTAAAATGTCTCTGTCAGAAATATATACATTCATATCCTCGAGCTTGCTTTCGCTGAAGGATATTTTTTCATTATTCTCATCATACATATCATAGATTTCCCTGAGTCTGAGAGAAAAATCCTCCATACCTATCATATCAAGAGCGGGAAGGATTCTGTCCTTAACTATTTTACCGTTTTCGGAAAAGAAGTTTCTCACATCAGCATCGGCACAGAAAACATCAAGAACATAAAGCCTCTGCTTTTCTTCATTAAGAAGCTCAAAAGCCTTTTCGGGATCCTCAGTCTTCTGCAGTCTGAGCTGATAGGAAAGTGCCACTCCCTCGAGGATTTCTCCCTCATCGGCAGAAGAAAGTATTTCCTCAGTGAAATACATATATTTTTCCTTGAGTGCCAGAAGGCGTTTCATCTCAGCCTCCTGTGCCTTAAAGAGAGCATTATGATTTGAGTAGGCTCTGACAGCGAAAAAGAAAATAACTGCTGCCACGACACAAACACCCGCCAAAACAAAGAGCAGATAACCGTACTCCGATAACCATTCTTTCATTTATAACATTCCTTTCGGTTTTACTGAAGAGCCCTGTAAATATCGCCTTTTTTCAGTCCTGTTTCCTTGGCCGCCTGCTTAGCCGCCATAGAGGCACCCATGCCATCCTCCATATATTTACGGGCAAGAATGAGCGCATCATCGAGAGATATTTCACTTTCCTCTTCGTCCTTTTTGCCTTCGATAACGAGGACAATTTCACCCTTGAGTGAATTATCGGCATATTTTTCCGAGGCATCGGAAAGAGTTGTCCTGATAACCTCCTCATGTATTTTCGTAATTTCTCTGACTATAGTGATCTGTCTGTCACCTAAGGTCTCATACAGATCCTTTAAGGTAGCGGCAAGCTTATGGGGAGCCTCATAAAACAGCATCGTTCTTTTTTCATCGCGCACCGAGGCGAGATGCTCTCTACGGCTCTGCTTATTCATACTCAGAAAGCCCTCAAAGGTAAATCTGCCAACATTCATACCTGAAAGAGCAAGAGCCGCCACAAAGGCAGAGGGACCCGGTACTACACTTACCCTGACTCCCCTTTCGTGACAGAGAGCCACCAGATCCTCACCTGGTTCTGAAACGGCAGGCATACCCGCATCGGTTATTACAGCACAGGTTTCACCGCCGAGAATACGGTCGACGATTATCTCACCCTTTTCTCTGCGATTATGCTCGAAATAGCTTATCATCGGCTTTTTTATACCGAAGTGATTCAAAAGCTTAAGGCTTACTCTTGTGTCCTCTGCGGCTATAAAGTCAACCTTCTCTAAAGTTTCGAGAGCCCGAGGAGAAATATCCCCTAAATTTCCTATGGGGGTACCGACTACATAAAGCATACTCATTTTATCACCTTACTGATGTCCGTCCATATAATCGCCGAACATACCTCTGAATTCATCTGTGTTACTTCCGTCACTGTTTTTCATAATAAGATCGGTCATTACGGTAAGACCGCTTTTTCCGCCCTTTTTACCTTCGACGAGTACAAGCCAGGGGACTTTTCCCTCAGTCTGTTTTACAAAGCGTATCTTTTTCGCCTCTACTCCGCCCCTTCGCATACTTACGATAATATCGCAGAGTCTTTCCGGGCGGTGACACATACAGAATCTTCCTCCGTATTTCAGAAGCTTAGAAGCGGCAGACACCGCATCATCTACCGTACAGGTCACCTCGTGTCTTGCTATTCTTTCCGCTTCACTTATACTCTCGATGCCTGTGCCCACAGGCTTATAGGGAGGATTCATCGTCACAAGGTCGAAAATCCCCTCTCCGACTACGCCCTTAAGAGAGCGCAGGTCACATCTAAGCGGGATTATCCTGTCTCCGAGGGCATTATGCTCAACGGACTTTTTCACCTGATCAATAGCTTTTTCCTGGATATCAAGAGCATATATGCCATTGGTTTCACTCTTACACCAGATAAGAGGGATGATACCGCAGCCCGTACCCATATCGCAGGCAATATCCTTTCTTTTCAGGCAAGCAAAATTAGCAAGAAGAATGGCATCGGTACCAAAGGTGTGCGACGGTGATACTACTATTTCCATATTATTGCCCAAAGGCTCAATTTTTTCATCAGGAGCAAGAACAACCATAAGCATTCTCCTTTCAAAACACACTCTTTTAATTATAACACATAAAACTGTAAAAGGCAAGGGAAGGAATTATGATACATTCTTCATTAAAAAAACTGCCCTGTGAGGGCAGTTTTTTTATCAGTCTTCCATATATTTCTGAATAATTCTGATAGCATCTCCGAGTGTTTCAAGGTTAGCTACCTCACGGTCGGGAATTTCTACATCGAATTCATCCTCGATTGCTACAGCAATATTGATGAGTTCAAGTGAATTAAGACCGAGCTCACTTCTGATGTTTGTATCTTCCGTAAGCTTTTCGGGATCGATGGAAACATAACGGCAGATAACTTCTCTCATCTTATCAAGCATTTATTTGTCCTCCTTAAGAAAAATTCCATATCAGGAGTATAATACTCCAAAAAATCTTATTTTGCAATAGTTTTAGTATATTTGTCTATAACTTTCTGTCTGATTACCTTTCTGGTGGAATTCTTTTCAAACTCCTCGAAGGATACATAAACATTCTGCACCTTTCTGTAGGCCGGCTGTCCCTTGTTTGATTCGGCAACATCAGCCTTGGTCTTAGCGATGATCTCCTCATCGGTCATATCCTTAAGCTTATTTTTATCAACATAAATAGCTGCGGACATAACCACATTTTCTCTGCCGAGAATCTCAACCTTTTCTTCAAAGGCAACTACCTCAACAGCGTAAAGAAGATTTTCCATAATATTGCTTTCAACAGTTTCGGGGAAGATGTTTTCACCGTTGGGAAGAATAATGAGGAATTTTTTTCTGCCGGTAATATAAAGCTCGCCGTCCTCGTCAACTCTGCCGTAGTCACCTGTCTTGAACCAACCGTCCTCAGTAAAGGATGCCTTGGTAGCCTCCTCATCCTTGTAATAGCCCTGAGTAACATTGTCGCCTCTTACCTGGATTTCACCGATGCCGTCCTCGTCGGGGCTGTCAATTCTGAACTCTGCTCTGGGGAAGGCCCTACCTGCACAGAGAGGCTTCTTTCTGCCGTTTTTATTGAGAGTGATATTGGGAGAGGCCTCTGTCATACCGTAGCCGGAAATGATGTTAAAGCCCAGCTCGGAAAGATTTTTGATGTGGTCTGCTCTGGCAGGTGCACCGCCGCAGGACATGGTGGGGAACTGGCCGCCGAAGTTTTCCTTGATCTGTTTGAAAACGATGGGACGGATATCGATACCGATTTCGAGAAGCTTATTGCTTACCTTGA
>JAFSDF010000256.1 GCA_017436375.1 Clostridia bacterium
AGGGAGGTTTAGTTTTTTAAAGCTTTTTAATCGCTTATTTTGCTCAGAAAAGCCTTGAGTCTGTCTGTTCTCGGATTTGAGATAACATACTCTGCTTCTCCCTCCTCGGCGATGACACCGTTGTCCATAAATACTATGTAATCGGAAACCTCTCTGGCGAAGTTCATTTCGTGGGTAACGATAACCATAGTCATATTCTCCTCAGCAAGCTCACGGATGACCTTCAGTATTTCTCCCGTAAGCTCGGGATCAAGAGCTGATGTGGGCTCATCAAAGAAAAGAATCTTCGGCTCCAGTGCCATGGCGCGGGCGATGGAAACTCTCTGCTTCTGTCCGCCCGAAAGCTCACAGGGGTAGTTTCCCATTTTGTCCTCGAGTCCCATTTTCTTTATAACGGCCTTTGCTTTGAGGTCTATTTCCTCGTAGATAGCCTTTTTGTTTTTCTTGAAATCAGGTCTTTTTTTAGCTCTTACCTTGAGTGCGAGCTTAACATTATCGAGAACATTATACTGAGGAAAAAGGTTGAAATCCTGAAAAACAAGGCCTATAGAAAGCTGCTTTTCAAGCTGTTCCTTTTTAGAAAGCTTTTTATCGCCTTCGGAATCGAAAATCACATCTCCGTCTACGGTTATTTTGCCGCTGTCAGCTGTTTCGAGAAAGTTTATACAGCGCAGAAGCGTGGTCTTGCCGCTGCCTGAGGAGCCTATGACGGAGAGAACCTCACCCTCATTGAGATTAAACGAGATACCTTTGAGCACCTGTGTTTTGCCGAAGCTTTTTTCTAAGTTTCTTACTTCAAGTATAGCCATAACAGTACCTCCTTATTTGTAGTAATCGAGTTTCTTTTCTATCTTGCCCAAAAGGACAGTAAGGATGCCGCAGAAAAGAAGGAAGAAAACAGCCGTGTAGAAAAGGGGCCAGATGACACCTCGGGCAGAGAACTGACCGGCAACCATAATGATGTCGAGCACGCCGATAACACGGGCGAGAGAGGTGTCCTTGATAAGGGTGAGTATTTCGTTGCCCATAGGGGGTACAATACGCTTAACCACCTGCATAAGAACTACCTTAAAGAAGGTCTGTGTCTTCGTCATACCGAGAACCTGACCTGCCTCATACTGACCTTTGGGAATACCCTCGATACCGCCACGGTAAATTTCAGAGAAATAACAGGCGTAGTTAATAATGAAGGCTATAGCCGCCGCTGTCATTCGCGGATTTTCACCGGGGAAATGTGCATCAAAGACCAGTCCCGGAACATAGAAAACCACAAAAAGCTGAAGCATAAGGGGAGTACCTCTGATTACCCATACGAAGGCTCGGGTGAGAAATCTCAGAGGAGAGAACTTCGTCATTGAGCCGAAGGCTATAAGAAGCCCCAGAGGGATGGCGAAGATAAGTGTTACACCGAAAAGCTTTATATTTTCGAAAAAGCCGAGGAACAAATCGGCATTAACTGCTGTAAAAGTCATAAATTACCTCAATCATATCAGCAACTTAAAACAACCAAAATGCCGTCTTGACGGACGGCATCGATTTATTTTAAGTTGTTTTAATTATTTTACGAGAATCTGTTCTGTGAGCTTATATTTTGCGGCGATCTTTGCCAGCTCACCGTTATCAGCGAGCTTTTTCATAGCATCGTTAACAGCCTTACAGGTATCAGCGCCCTTACGGAAAGCGATGCCGTATTCTTCGTCTGCGAATGCGAGCTCGTCTACTACTACGAGGTCCTCATAGTCTGTGCCTTCGCCGATCATACCGATGGAAAGAACATAGTCTACTACGCAACCGTCTGCTACACCTGATTTAACCTCCATCAGTGCCTTTGCCTGAGAGTCAACTGCTGTGTAGTTTGCACCTGCGAAGAAAGCATCCTCCTTAGCTACGGTTTCGCCTGCTGATTCGATTTCAGCTACGATGTTTGCACCGCTCAGAGCTTCGGCTGTGGTGTATTTGTCAGCGTTTTCTGCCTTAACGAGGAGAACCTGCTTGTTAGCCATATATGCTGTGGAGATTTCCATTTCTTCGATTCTGTCGGGTGTGATGGTCATACCGTTCCAGATGCAGTCGATGGTCTTTGACTTAAGCTCTGTTTCCTTTGCAGACCAGTCGATAAGCTGGAACTGAGGCTCTACGCCGAGCTCTGCACAGACAGCCTTGGCGAATTCGGTTTCGAAGCCGATAAGCTCACCGTTATCGTCCTTATAGTTCATAGGTGCGAATTCTGTGTAGCCGATGATCATTTTGCCGTTTGCCTTTATGTAGTCAAGGTCGGAAACTGCGTCTGTGTTAGCTGCTGTGGTGTCATCTGCATTTCCACCGCCGCCGTTGCAGGCTGCGAAGGTGAAGCACATAACTACTGCTAAAATTGCCAGTATAATGGCGAGGGTTTTCTTTTTCATAATAATTACTCCTTTTCGATGATTTGATACCTCATCATATAAATTTTATGTAAGCGACATTTCTTCATCGCTTTAGCGTGGTAACATAGTAACACATTAATAGTGCTGTGTCAAGAGTTTTTTGAAAAAATATTGGCGAAGTGTCTGGGACACTTCGAGTTCCGTCTCCTGAGGTACACTCGCTCTGACAGTCGCGTCCCGCTCTGTCTGCTTTTTCGAAGGGCTCTGCAGGTAAGGCTTCGTTTTCAGCTTTAAGCCTCTTTTGAAAAGAAATATGTCATCTTGAGCGGAGCGAAAGATCTAAAAACCTACCTTCTGTAAAGATCTTTCACATTCGTTCAAGAAGACACGCCCAAGGAAGTGTGACGGGGAGGTTACAATAGGCACCTACAGGCGCTACCACGCAAAGCCTCGCCTGAAAGGAGAGATGGCGGCGAAAGCCGACGGAGAGGTTACAACAGAAAAACCATTGTATCAGCTACTAAGCTTTTACAATGGTTTATGCTATATTATTCGGGATAATCCAGACCTTTAGGTAAATCGAGAATGTAATCAGCGGATACGCCGTAGTAGAGGCACAGCTTTTTCAGCACCTCTACGGGAATTTGTCTTTTACCGCTTTCATACTGCTGATATAAGTACGGTTTACTTCATTTCAAATGCGCCCGTATAAAGCTGATAATACTTTCCGCCAAGGTCAATAAGCGACTGGTGGTTGCCTTCTTCGATGATTTCGCCCTTTTCCAGAACGATAATTTTTTCGGAGTTACGGACAGTGGAAAGACGGTGGGCGATAACGAATACTGTTCGTTCCTCCATAATGGAGTCCATACCCACCTCGATAAGCCTCTCTGTTCTCGTATCTACCGAGGAGGTGGCCTCATCGAGAATAAGTACGGGAGCCTTTGCGATGGCGGCACGGGCGATATTTATAAGCTGTGCCTGTCCCATACTGATGTTATTGCCGTCAGAGCGTATGTCAGTTTCGTATCCCTTCGGCAGTCTTTCGATGAAGGAGTGGGCATTGGCTATCTTGGCCGCCTCGATAACCTCCTCATCGGTAGCATCGAGCTTTCCGTAGCGGATATTATCTGCGATGGTGCCTGCGAAAAGACGGGTGTCCTGCAGTACCATAGCCATTGATTTTCTTAGGTCAGCCTTTTTAATGTCCTTTATGTCGATGCCGTCGTAAAGGATGGTACCCTTGTCGATTTCGTAGAAGCGGTTGATAAGATTGGTAATGGTGGTCTTGCCTGCGCCGGTAGAGCCTACGAAGGCTACCTTTGTTCCGCTGTCAGCATTTACGGAAACATTTTTAAGCACCTCTGTACCCTCTACATAGGAGAAGGTGATGTCATCTACTTTTATGTCACCCCTGAGAGGTACATATTTACTGCCGTCTTCTTCAGGTATCTTCCAGGCGAAAGCGCCTTCATTTTCAGCTTCCTCATCCTCACCCAGAGCATTTTTTATCAGACGGACAAGAGTAATCCTGCCTTCATCGGTTTCTGAGGGTGTGTCGAGGATTTCGAAAACTCTCTCAGCACCTGCCATAGCGGAAACGAGGGTGCTGTAGCAGGAGGCGATCTGTGCGATGGGTGTGCCGTAGCTCTTGGATTTGTCCAGATAAACGGTGAGTGTGCCGATATCCATACCGCCGCCCATAACGATTCTTGCACCTAAAATTACAACGATAGCATAGTTTACTCTCGTTATCATTGACATAAGCGGACTCATAAAGCCGCCGATAATGTTTGCTCTTACACCGATTTTACGGTAGTTTTCGTTAAGCTCACTGAAGTCCTCTTTGGTTTTTTCCTCATGGCAGAAAAGCTTTACATTTTTTATTCCGCGGATATATTCTTCGATGTAGCCGTTTACCTCACCGATAGCCTTCTGCTGCTCTTTGAAAAGAGGAGAGCATTTTTTGGTGATGACGAAAACAGTCATAAACATCAGCACCACTGCTACCGTAATGGTAAGGGTGAGCTTCCAGGAGGTGATAACCATAAAGCCGATGGTAAGTACGGCTGAGATTGTCGAGGTGATGAGGGTGGGAAGGGTGTTGCTTACCAGATCGCTTACTCTGCTGATGTCATTGGTGAAACGGCTCATAATTTCGCCTGTTCTTTTTCCGTCGAAAAAGCTCAGTGGGAGAGTCTGCAGATGATTGAAAAGGTCACGCCTCATATTTGCCAGTGTCTTAGAGGACACATAAAGCATAATTCTCGTATAAATAAGGTTAAGGGATGAAGAAACTATAAAGCCTGCCGCCATAATTATGAGCCATTTTACTACTGTACTGAGAGCAGCGGAAATGTCGGGGTTTTCAGCCGCTACCGTATCTGCGATGGTATTGATAACAGGCATCATGGTAAGGGAAGCTACAAAGCTTGTTACGGCAGTGAGAACTACGGAAATACAGACTACTATAATTAATCCCTTGAAGTCATTGAGATAACTGAAAAGGCGCTTGGTAGCCTGCTTGAGATCCTTGGGCTTAGCCTTCTTTTTCGCTTCTTCTCTTTTCTTTCTGGCCTCTTCTTTTTCCTTTTCTTCCTTTTCCCTTTTTTCTTTTTCCTCGGGAGTTTCGTTTTCGGGGATTTTCTTTTCTTCCTCTTTTGTGTTTTTCCTGCCGAAAAGCTTTTTCTTCTTTTTTTCTTCCTTTACGGCTTCATTTTCATTCTTTTTCATTTCATTTTCTGTAGGAAGTCTGCTCACTGTGCCAACACTCCTTCCTGCTGAGAAATAAAGATTTCACGGTAAACCTCACTTGTTTCCTTAAGCTCGTCGTGTGTGCCGACGGCTTCGATTTTACCGTCCTCGATAACCACGATTCTGTCAGCATCCATAATAGAGGTTATACGCTGTGCGATGATTATTTTGGTAATACCACTGTAGCTTTCGCTGCGCAGTGCCTTTTTTATACCTGCATCCGTAGCCGTATCGACAGCACTGGTGGAGTCGTCAAGGATAAGGATTTTGGGCTTTTTCAGCAGAGCTCGGGCGATGCAAATTCTCTGCCTCTGACCGCCTGAAACGGTGGAGCCGCCCTGTCCCAGCTCAGTCTCATAGCCCTTTTCAAATTCACTGATAAATCCGTGTGCCTGTGCATCCTTGGCAGCGGCAAAAACCTCCTCATCCGTAGCATCAAGTCTGCCCCAGCGGATATTTTCCATAATAGTGCCTGTAAAGAGCATATTCTGCTGTAAAACCACTGAGATTTCACCGCGGAGATTTTTAAAGGTGTAGTCCTTTACATTTCTTCCGCCCACTAAAACCTCGCCCTCGGTAGTGTCGTAAAGGCGGGGTATGAGCTGAACAAGAGTGGATTTGGCCGAGCCGGTGGAGCCGATAACACCTATTGTTTCACCGGCATTGATTTTGAGATTCACATTTTCGAGAATATTTTTCTCTACATCCTTATTGTATTTGAAGGTTACATTTCTGAATTCGATACTGCCTTCCTCTACCTTAAGGCTGTCGTCTGCATCCTTATCGCTTACGGAGGGCTCCTGCTTGAAAATCTCACCGAGTCTGTCAATGGAGGCTTTGGAAACGAACATACTTACGAAAACCAGAAGAACGGTCATAAGAGAGGTAAGCACCTGAGAAATGAATGCGATGAAGGTGCTCATCTGTCCTGTGGTAAGACCGGATTTGCCCTCGAGAATGAGAGCACTGCCTCGCCATAAGGCGAATACCATACAGCCGTAAACCACTACCATAATGGCGGGGGTGATGTAGAGAACAAGGCTCTGAGCCCTGATATTCATTTTAAGAACTTCATTATTTACCTTTTCAAATTTTTCCTTTTCGTGATCCTCACGGACAAAGGATTTGACTACGCGGATACCGTTTATGTTGCCTCTTAAAACACCGTTAAAGCGGTCGGTGGTTTTAAGCATTCTTTTAAAGGCAGGCACTGCCATATAGCCCATAATAATGAGAATGATGATAATGGCGGGTAATGCCACATAAAACATCGAGGAAAGCTCTTTGCTGATTTCTATGGCATACATTAAGGCTGTTACGAGCATAATAGGACCCTTGATGAAGGTGACGATAGTATTTTTGTAGGTATTCTGAATCATAGATACGTCACTGGTCATACGGGTGATAAGTGTGGATATTTTAAGCTTATCTATATTCTCAAAGGAAAGGCTCTGTATTTTATAGAAAAGCTCACGGCGCAGATTTGCACCGAAGCCCATACTGGCGATAGCACTGCAGCGTGAGGCTATGTAGCCGATAATGAGGGTTACCGCACACAGAGCGAGCATTTCAAAAAGCTTGGCTGTAAGCTGTGAGGTGATGTCACCCATAGGTGAGGAGCCGGACTTTATACTGATAAGTATATCCGTAACCTGTCCCATAACCTTTGGGATTTTAAGCTCTACCACTACATCCAGATAAATCATTATCGGACATATTACGGTCAGAATTCTGTAGCCTTTAGTATACTCAAAAAATCTTTTCAGCAAAGAGCATACCTCCTTTGTTTTTTCATTTTCATTTATTTAAAATATGATAGCATTAGCTAATGCGAAATAAATAACCAGAGAAATGGTATCAACCAGAGTGGTAATAAGCGGTCCTGCCATAAGTGCAGGGTCCAGCTTCAGAAGCTTGGCCACGATAGGAAGGGTACAGCCGATGGTTTTTGATACTACTACCACGGCCATAACTGCCATTGATACGACTAAAATTACGCTGTCAGTAACATCACTGCCCATTGTCAGGCGTAAAAGCCACATTCTGCCGAAGTTGGCCACGGCGAGAACGAGACCTACCAGCAGAGAAACACGGATTTCCTTCCAGAGAATGATGAAGTAGTCCTTAAGTCTTATTTCACCCAGAGCAAGACCTCGGATAACGAGGGTGGAAACCTGGTTGCCTGAGTTACCGCCCGTACCCATCAGCATGGGGATACAGGCTGTAAGACCTGCTACCACGGACAGCTTATTCTCAAAGCCCTCGATAATCTGTCCCGTCAGGGTGGATGCGAGCATAAGAACTATAAGCCAGGGGATACGGTTTTTTGCCAGAGATAAAACACTTGTTTTGATGTATTCATCCTCTGAGGGAGTAAGAAGAGCCATCTTTTCAAAGTCCTCGGTGGCCTCCTCATCGATGATGTCGATAATGTCGTCGATGGTGATGATGCCTACCAGACGGTTTTCCTTATCTACAACGGGAACGGAGAGAAGGTCGTATTTTTTGGCGATGGCGGCCACATATTCCTGGTCATCTGTCGTGGTAACATAAATGAGCTGCTCATCATCGGACATAATCTCTGTCAGCGGAGTATCCTCGTCATTGAGCAGGAGTCTTCTCAGAGGTATGGTGCCTACCAGATGACGCTTGTCGTCGATAACATAGCAGGTGTAAATTGTTTCCTTATCCACACCGGTTCTGCGTATGCTCTTTATGGCCTCAGCGACAGTCAGCCTGTCGTGAAGCTCGACCATTTCGATGGTCATAACACTGCCGGCACAGTTGTCCGGATAGGTGAGAAAGCGATTGATTATTTCTCGGGTTTCCTTATCCGTATTGGCCAAAACACGGCGGACGATGTTGGCGGGAACCTCCTCGAGAAAGTCAACGGCATCGTCCACATAAAGGTCATCCATCAGACGGCCGATTTCGCTGTCAGTAATGGACTGTACTATGACTGACTGCTTTTCTGTGTCAAGATAGGAAAAGACATCAGCGGAAATATCCTTGGGCAGGATGCGGAAAATTTTTACGGAGATTTTATCGTCATCTAAATCCATAATGAATTCCGCAATATCGGGATAAGCCATATCTGAAAGCTCATCCTTCAGCTCCTTGAGCAGATTTTTAGCCAAAAGCTTGTAAAGTCTGCCAAATTCGTTTTCATTCATTTGTTTCACCGACTTTCATTGTCTTTTTCGGACGCTGAAAGATAATGCGTCCTCAGTGCAGTGCTGTCAGTGAGAGGGCAGAACTGCACATAAAAATAAGCATGCACCCTTTAGGGTTACTATCACCGCTATCCATTACAGTTCCCACCTCCAAATGATTTTATTGATATTAATCCATAAATTATATTATACATTATTCCGTTCGGTAAAGTCAAGCATTTTTACCTTATCAGGCATCGGCGAATAAAAATGGGGGCTGTAAAAAACCAAAATATGTCTTTAGTTTTATAAAGTATACTTAACGATAAAATCTGAGCTAAGTTTTCAGAAAATTTTTTACGGACCTTTCCTGCAGAGCATGTCGGAAAAGCAGACAGAGCGGGAAGCGACTGTCGGGGCGAAGGTGCCTGAGGAGACGGAACGCGAAGTGTCGCAGACACTTCCATACCAGACGAAATATCTGTGCGGGGAGGGACTACGGCAGCGATTTACCTGTACAGGTTCTGAAAAAAGCACTACCTGCCTTCTCTCTGTCGGTAAGCCAGCAACATAGAACTGAAAATAACGGTAGTGCAGAAAG
>JAFSDF010000257.1 GCA_017436375.1 Clostridia bacterium
CTCTGTCAAGAATTCTGTTAACATTGTCAATCATATTGATAAGACCGTGCATTTCAACCTTGCCTTCACCGATGGCAGCGATAGCGTTGATTTTGCCGTCAAAGAGAGCTCTGGCTGTACGGATGTCGCAGAACTGCATCTGTGAACGGAAGGCCTCGGGCTTCTCTTTGATAGTGATCATATGGCTGTCCTTAACCTGGATGGTAGCGGAAACACAGTCCTTGATGGAAACATCGATGATACCGTCGGGAATGAGGCTTGCGCTGAATTTACCGATTTCATCGTTATTGCCTATCTGTGAAAGAGCAACGGTGATAACATAGAACATAAGCTTCGTGCTGATTTCAAAGAATCTGTCATCCTTAAGGTCTTCATCCGTAGCCTGGAGATATTTCGAAAGAATATCTGTAAGGGGAGTGAATTTCTTAAGAAGGAAGCCTATTTTTGAAAAGCCCTTAGAGGGAATGGGAGTAACGGTGCCGTCGATAAGACCGTTAAACTTCTCACAGGAAGAGAAGGGAAGAAGAACATCACAGTCAGCTGTGCCCTGTTCCATTCTGCATCTGCCGTTAAAGAAGGTGAGGGTAGCACTGGGGCCGTCCTTTACCTCGAGACCTACGGAAACAGGCTTTTTGGTTTTAACAAGCTCACTTGCCTCCTTGTCGAGTTCGCAAAGGTTTTCCAGAGTACCTAAAACAGCATACATATTTATGTACGCTAAGGTTTTTGCATCTGTCATCATAATATAATCCTCCTTCGGTGAGCGGACACTCACCCGAAAATTGTTTTGCAACCAATTGCAGTTGTAAATATTTTACCAAAATATAGACTTTGTGTCAATAGTTATGTTTAAATGTAACAGAATAATAATATTTTTTACGGGGTAAAGGAATATCTTGTGCAAGGAAGTTTACAGGATAACAAGATATAATATTGACTTTTACTAAATCGGGTGCTATACTGTTAAAAACGAAAAATGAAAGGCAGGCGGACGAAATGATGTGTCGAGTGATGAACCCAAAAAACGATACTCCTTTGTCCGTATGCAGATAAGTGTATAGCTTTATAGAGTTTGCGTTTCTGATTTACGGTCAGAGACGCATTTTTTATTTGAGGAGGCAAAAACTATGATATTTGAAGCAAAGGAAATCAGGCTTAAAAACGGAATAAGGGCAATTCTGAAAACCCCTGAGGAAAAGGATGCGGAAATGCTTCTCAGCAATATAAGAACAGCAAGCGGCGAAACGGATTTTCTTTCCCGCTATGCTGAGGAGTGGGAAAGCTTCACTGCAGCAGATGAAGAAAAATGGATTTCCGATAACCGCAAATCAAAAAGCAGTCTTGTCATAGCCTGTTATATTGACGGTAAGGCGGTAGGCTCCTGTGACATTACATTCTTTAATGATATGAAAACCTCTCACAGAGCGGGCATCGGAATTGCCATAACCGAAAAATACTGGAATATGGGCATCGGCTCAGCTATGTTCACCGAGCTTATTAAAATTGCGAAAGAGCACGAAGGCACTGAAATATTAGAGCTCGAATATCTCGAGGGCAACGAGAGAGGAAAGGCTCTTTATGAAAAATTCGGCTTTAAAACCGTTTCCGTAAAGCCCAGAATCTGTAAACTGAAGGACGGCACCTATCAGGATTTATTTTATATGCAGAAAGAGATATAACAAAATGAAAAAGGTAATCGTAATAGGCTGTCCCGGCTCGGGGAAAACGACCTTCGCGGAAAAACTGAATAAAATCACGGGGCTTCCCCTGTATTATCTCGATGCTATATGGCATAAGCCCGATAAAACGCACATTCCCCGGGAGGAGTTTGACGAGAGAATAAAGGAAATTTTTTCTCAGCCTGAATGGATAATCGACGGGAACTATAAAAGAACGATAGAGATGCGACTTAAGGAGTGTGACACTGTTTTTCTCTTTGATTTACCGACAGAGGCTTGTCTGCAGGGCGTGACAGAGAGAATCGGGAAAGACAGATATGACTTACCGTGGCTTGAGACAGAGCTCGATGACGAATTTAAAAAGTTTATCGAAGACTTTCCCGAAGACACCCTGCCGTATATATACGAGCTAATAGAGAAGTACAAGGCAGAAAAACGGGTAGTGATTTTTAAGTCAAGAGCAGAAGCAGATGAATACTTAAGAGGTGAAACGATATGCGAATAATCAGATTTGAACCCCAATACCGTGACGACCTCATATTTATGATACTTGAAGCAAAAAATGCCCTCGGCAGAGTACCGGGGCTTAATGAGGATTTGCTTGACATTCAGAAAAGCTATTTTGACAAGGGAGATATGTTCTGGATAGCTCTCGATGATAATGATAGGGTTATCGGCAGTGTGGGATACAATTCGATAAAGAACAATGATGATGTTGTACTTCACAGGCTTTTTGTAAAGGCAAACCTCAAACATCAAGGTATCGGTACAGCTCTTTTAAAGACAGCCGAAGAACATTTGAAATCTATCGGCAAAAAGGCGGCTATAGTGCACCTCGGCAATAAAGAGCATTTTTATGAATCGTGGCAGTTTTATCCCAAACACGGCTATGTAGAGTATGAGCTGGGTTATATGAGAAAGGAGCTGTGATATATTTATGAACAAATACCTTCAAAATCTCTCCCGTATAGAATTCGTGGTCACTATGGCCTGTACGGGTAAATGTAAGCACTGCTCACAGGGTGACCACTCCCTCGGAGGAAAGCCCATCGATAAAAATATCGCCGCTGATGCGGTGCGAAAAATCGCAGAGAAATATAACATAACCTCCGTTATGACCTTCGGCGGTGAGCCTCTCCTTTATCCCGAGACGGTCTGCGAAATACATAAGGCCGCAACGGAAATGGGCATACCCAAAAGACAGCTCATAACCAATGGACATTTTACTAAGGATCTTGCTAAAATCAGTCTTGTTGCTTTTATGCTAAAAAGAAGCGGAGTCAATGAAATACTGCTCTCAGCAGATGCCTTTCATCAGGAGGCCATACCCCTTCCTTATGTTAAGGTTTTCGCAGAAACCGTTATATCTGAGGGCATTCCTCTTAAGGTGCAGCCTGCCTGGCTGGTGAGTCCCGGTGCGGATAATGTCTGGAATAATAAAACCGGAGAAATCCTCAGCGATTTTAGGAAAATGGGCATAGAAGAAAATGAGGGCAATATAATCTTCCCGAGCGGTAATGCCCTGAAATACTTAGGTGAATATTTCGACCTGACGGGAGAAGAAAAAAGTCCCTATTCAGAAAATCCCGAGGATATCAGGGCGATATGCTTCAGCGCGGGCGGAGATATTCTGGGCAGTAATGTGTACGAAAAGGATATAATGGAAATACTTTCGGAGTATAAGCCTGAAGATTAAAGAATAAAAGCACCCGTTTATCTTGACAACGCAGGTGCCTTTGTATTATTATAGTATGTAATATTTGGAACCTTTATAAATGAAAGGAGTTTTAAATCTATGCTTTCAAACAAAGAAAAATCAATGGAAAAGCTCGTCGCTCTCTGCAAGGGCAGAGGCTTCGTTTATGCAGGCAGCGAAATCTACGGCGGTCTGGCCAATACATGGGACTACGGCCCTCTCGGCGTTGAGCTGAAAAACAACATAAAAAAGGCATGGCTTAAAAAATTTGTTCAGGAGAATCCCTACAATGTAGGTCTTGACTCAGCTATTCTTATGAATCCCCAGACCTGGGTTGCTTCAGGCCACCTCGGCGGCTTCTCCGACCCTCTTATGGACTGTAAGGAATGTAAGACCAGACACAGAGCCGACAACCTTATCGAGGACTTCGACGGCACGAATGTAGCAGGCTGGTCAAACGAGGAAATGCTCGCTTACATCAACGAAAAGGAAATCCCCTGCCCCGACTGCGGTAAGCATAACTTCACCGACATCCGTCAGTTCAATCTGATGTTCAAAACCTTCCAGGGCGTTACCGAGGACAGCAAAAACGAGCTTTACCTCCGTCCCGAAACTGCACAGGGTATTTTCGTAAACTTCGCAAACATCCAGAGAACCACCAGAAGAAAGGTTCCCTTCGGTGTAGCACAGATAGGTAAATCCTTCCGTAACGAAATCACACCGGGTAACTTCATTTTCCGTGTCCGTGAATTCGAACAGATGGAGCTCGAATTCTTCTGTAAGCCCGGTACAGACCTCGAATGGTTTGACTACTGGAGAAGCTACTGCCGTGACTGGCTCTACTCTCTCGGTATGAAGGAGGAAAATCTCCGTCTCCGTGACCACAGTGCCGACGAGCTCTGCTTCTACTCAAAGGCAACCACAGACTTTGAATATCTCTTCCCCTTCGGCTGGGGTGAGCTCTGGGGTGTGGCTGACAGAACAGACTACGACCTTACCCAGCATTCAAACACCTCAGGTAAAGCTCTCGATTACTTCGACCCCACCACTAACGAAAGATATATTCCCTATGTTATCGAGCCCTCTCTCGGCGTAGAAAGACTTTTCCTCGCCATTATGACCGAGGCTTATGACGAGGAGGTAGTGGATGCAGAAAAGAACGACTCCCGTGTAGTTCTTCACTTCCACCCCGCACTCGCTCCCTATAAGGCTGCAGTGCTTCCCCTTTCAAAGAAGCTCAGCGAGGAGGCAACCGAAGTATTCCACACACTTCAGAAAAAGTTTATGTGTGAATTCGACGATGCAGGCTCCATCGGTAAAAGATACCGCCGTCAGGACGAAATCGGTACTCCCTTCTGCATCACCTACGATTTCGAATCTGCTGAGGACGGCTGTGTAACTGTCCGTGACAGAGATACTATGCAGCAGGAAAGAGTTGCTATCGCAGACCTCGTTTCCTATATAGAAAAGAAGCTCGAATTCTGATTTTAAAGCATATAATTTCAGGGACACAATCGTGTCCCTGTTTTTTTGTGTTCCAATAATGCAGGTTATCCTTTTGGTTTCTTCGGACCGTCAGAAGCACCGTACCTACATAATTTCTCTGACAAAATTTTTATTAGTATAGTATCTTGACATTTCAACACAGTCAAAAACATTGGACACGGCATATAGCCGTGTCCTTACCGTATTATTTAAAGCTTTAACAGGATAACCTCTCCGTCTGCTCCCATTGGTCGCATCCACCTCTCCTTTCAGGAGAGGCACAATCAGGCTCTCCTGAAAGGAGAGCTGTCACGAAGTGACTGAGAGGTTCCGAATTATTTAAGTATTTCCTTATACATCTTGATGTATTCATTGGCACTCTTGCCCCAGCTGTAATCGCACTCCATAGCTCTGACTACAAGGCTGTCCCAGTACTCTCTGTTATCGTAAGCACCGAGGCTTCTTCTGATAGCACCGAGCATATCGTGAGCGTTATAGGTCTTAAAGGTAAAGCCGTTACCCTGACCGTCGCCGCTGTCGGTGATGGAGTCACGCAGACCGCCCGTTTCTCTTACGATGGGCACTGTACCGTAACGGAGAGCCACCATCTGTGAAAGACCGCAGGGTTCACTCTTTGAGGGCATAAGGAAGATATCCGCACCGGCATAGATTTTTCTGGCCAGAGCAGGAATGAAGCCGAGACTGATACCCACCTTGTCGGGATATTTGGCAGCCATTTCCTTAAAGAAGTTTTCATACTGCCAGTCACCTGAGCCGAGAAGAGCTATCTGCACATCTGTGGTATAAAGAAGCTCATCCAAAATACCCTTAATGAGGTCGAGTCCCTTGTGGGAAACGAGACGGGTTACAAGACCGATGATGGGCACATCTGCTCTCTGAGGAAGATTAAGCTCTGCCTGCAGATCCTTTTTGTTTTCTGCCTTACCCTTTTTAACATCCTTAACACCGTAATTCTTAACGATGTTCTTATCGGTTTCGGGATTATAGTTATCCACATCGATACCGTTCAGAATACCCTGCAGCTTCCACTGGCGGTCACGGAGTATGGTGTCAAGACCGTGACTGTACCAAGGATCGAGAATTTCATTGGCGTAGGAGGGCGAAACGGTGGTAACCTTATTTGAGCACTCAATAGCACCCTTCATAAAGTTAACATCGCCGTCGTATTCCACAATAGATGTATCCGCAGGATTGAGACCGATAACATCGTTCACAAGCTCGAGACCGTAAGTACCCTGATACTGGATATTATGAATGGTGAAAACAGTCTTGATGCCCTGATACCAGGGATCCTTACTGTAGAAGGTGGAATAGAAAACGGGTGTGAGGGCTGACTGCCAGTCATTGCAGTGAATGATGTCGGGCTTGAAATCAACCACGGGAAGAATTTCAAGTACGGCACGGGCAAAGAATGTAAATCTTTCCGCATCGTCATAGTGACCGTAGATAGTATCACGCTTGAAATAATACTGATTGTCGATAAGATAGTAGATAACGCCCTCATGCTTTGCCTGGAAGATACCGCAGTACTGTCTTCTCCATGCCACGGGAACAGAAATATTGGTCACGAAGGTCATTTTATCCTTGAGCTCCTGCTTGATGGTGTCATAGAGAGGCATTACCACACGGCAGCCGATAAGTCTTTTGCGCAGTGCCTGAGGCAGTGAGCCTGCCACATCACCCAGACCGCCGCTAGCCATAAAGGGGAGTGCTTCACTTGCTACATATAATACTTTCATTTTTTTATTTCCTTTCGGGGTAATTTGCTTTTATACAGTAGTTCCTTTACCGATATAGAGAGGATATGTCTCTGCGCCGCTGAGCTCACGGTTGGGCTTTATAACCACATCTTTATCAAGAATTGCACAGTTGATCTCTGCGCCTGCACCGATAAAGCAGTCCTGCATAATGATGGAGTTTCTGACTACTGCACCCTCTGCCACCTGAACGCCGCGTGAAAGCACGGAGTTTTCTACGGTACCCTTTATGATACAGCCGTCTGCCACAAGAGAATTTGAAGCCTTGGAGCATACACCGTAGATGGCAGGCATATCGTCACGAACCTTAGTAAATACAGGATTTTCCTTAGTGAACAGATCCTTGAATTCACCGGAAAGAAGCTGCATACTGATATCATAATAGCTCTGAAGTGAATCTATGGTCTTGGCATAGGTATCTACCTTGTAGCCTTTGATTTTAAGGTTGTCTACATTCTTTGCGATAGCTTCCTTTTCAAAGCTTTCACGGATAGAGCCTGAGCCTGCAGCAGCGCTGATAATTCTCTGAAGAAGAACACGGCTCATAACGATGATGTTGAGAGCATAATCGCATGCCTCGTCACCGTGCTGGTCAACGGTTACTTTTTTAATATCGTTACCTTCAATTTCAAAGGTCATAATATTTTTGAGCTTGGGAGCGATACCCCTCTTATAGGCGACGGTAATATCTGCACCGCTTTCCTGATGGAAGTCGAGAAGATCGGCATAGTTGATATTGCATACTGCGTTACAGTCAGCAAGCACCACATAATCCTTACCTGACTTTGAGATATAACCCATCATACCCTGTAATGCCTCGAGACGGCTTTCATAAACACCGCTGTCGGAAAGATTAAAGGGAGGAAGAATAGTCATACCGTCTCTCTTTCTGGAAAGGTCCCATGCCTGACCTGAGCCGAGATGATCCATAAGAGACTGATAGTTAGCCTTGGTGCTGATGCCTACCTTGGTAATACCGCTGTTTACCATACCGGAAAGTACAAAGTCGATAAGTCTGTATCTGCCTGCAAAGGGAACGGAACCCATTGTACGCACGGTAGTAAGCTCATTGAGGTGGTCGTCATATACATTAGAATAGATAATACCTAAAACATTTGAAGCGTACATATTATTTAACCCCCTTTACATCTGTGTCAATCATTTCCTTGGCCGCTACAGCAGCACCCTTACCGATTACTACCTTTTCACCGATAACGGTTACGCCCCAATCATCACGGTTTGTGCTGTTTTCGGGACTGAGTCCTACCTTAGCGTCCTCCTCGATAACTGCGTTTTCAGCGATGATGGAATATTCTACCGTAGCACCCGCCTTGATGGTGGTACCGGGCATAATGATGGAATATCTTACCTTGGCACCCTCTTCTATCGTTACATTTGAGAAAAGAACCGAATAATCTACCTCGCCGCCGATGTAGCAGCCTTCACCTACCATTGAGTTTTCAAGCTTGGCTTTGGCTGAAACGAAGTGAGGAGGAGCGATGGGATTTCTCGAATAAATCTTCCAGCTGTCATCGGAAAGGTCGAGATCAACCTTAGGATTGAGCAGGTCTAAATTTGCCTCCCAGAGACTGTCGATGGTACCTACATCCTTCCAGTAGCCGTCGAATTTGTAGGCGAACATTCTCTCTCCGTTTTCGTGCATGGCAGGGATAACATCGTGACCGAAGTCATTACCTGAATCGGGATTGTTTTCGTCGTCGATAAGATACTGACGAAGCTTGCTCCAGGTGAAAATGTAAACACCCATTGAAGCCTTGTTGCTTTTGGGATTTTTCGGCTTTTCCTCGAACTCACTGATGGAGCCGTCGTCGTTTACGAACATAAGGCCGAAGCGTGATGCCTCTTCCCAGGGTACCTCCAGCATAGCGATGGTGCAGGCGGCATCCTTTTCCTTATGGAATTTAAGCATCTTGTTATAGTCCATCTTGTAAATATGGTCGCCTGAAAGAACGGCTACATATTCGGGATTATAGCGGTCAATGAAATTGATGTTCTGATAAATGGCATTTGCTGTGCCCTTATACCATTCTGTACCCTTTATCTGCTGATAGGGAGAAAGCACATGAACACCGCCGTAGGATCTGTCAAGGTCCCAGGGACGGCCGTTGCCGATGTAGTCATTCAGCTCGAGGGGCTGATACTGGGTAAGAACACCGACAGTTTCGATGCCCGAATTGATACAGTTGGAAAGAGGGAAGTCGATAATGCGGTATTTTCCGCCGTAGGGAACAGCGGGCTTTGCGATGTTTTTGGTAAGTATGCCGAGTCTGCTTCCCTGACCGCCGGCAAGGAGCATTGCAAGACATTCTGTTTTCTTGACCATAATTGTTTCCTCCGTTTCTTTGTTATATGTTATTTATCAGTTTTTTTAGTGTCAGCCTTGGCTGTCTTTGCTCTTGTCCTTTTAGGCTTTACTCTGAAAAGAACACAGGAAAGACCGGGAAGGTCAACTGTTATGCTGTTTTCGAAGCCGTGCATAGGAACCTTCTTTGAAGATACTCTGGTCTTCGTTCCAAGACCGCTTCCGCCGAATTCCTCGCTGTCGGAATTGAGAATAACCTCATAGACGCCCTCTCTATCCACACCGAAGGAATATTTTTCACGGCACACGGGAGTGAAGTTACAGGCGATAATGATTTCATCGCCGTTTTTGTCCTTTCTGGAGAAGGCAATTACACTGTTGTTTTTGTCATCGCTGACGAGCCATTTGAAGCCCTCCCAGCTGTAATCGATTTCCCAGAGAGCAGGATATTTCAGATAGATATGATTCAGCTTTTTGACATAGGCCTTAAGCTGTCTGTGCTTTTCGTACTCCAGAAGCACCCAGTCGAGTCCGCTGTCATATTTCCATTCGATGAACTGACCGAACTCCTGCCCCATAAAGGTAAGCTTTTTGCCGGAGTGAGCCATCATATAGCCCATAAAGGAACGGATACCCTTGAACTTGTCATCATACTCACCGGGCATTTTGCCGATAAGGGAGCATTTACCGTGAACCACCTCATCGTGGGAGATGGGAAGGATAAAGTTTTCAGAAAATGCATAGAAGAAGGAGAAGGTAAGCAGATTATGATTGTACTTTCTCGACAGGCCGTCCATTGAAAAATACTTCAGCGCATCGTTCATCCAGCCCATATTCCATTTGAAATTGAAGCCGAGACCGCCTATATCCGTAGGCTTGGAAACGAGAGGCCAGGCTGTGCTTTCTTCGGCTATCATAAGTGGATTTTTATGTTCTCTGAAAATGCCCGTATTTAGCTTTCTTAAAAATTCAACTGCTTCAAGGTTTTCGTTTCCGCCGTATTTGTTGGCTATCCACTGGCCGTGCTCTCTGCCGTAGTCAAGATAGAGCATAGAGGCTACCGCATCCACACGGAGTCCGTCGATATGGAATTTGTCGAGCCAGAAATTAGCTGAGGAGGTAAGGAAGGATACAACCTCGTTTCTGCCGAAGTCAAATACCTTGGTACCCCACTGCTTATGCTCGCCCTTTTTGTCATCCTTGTATTCGTAGCAGGCCTCACCGTCGAAATTGGCAAGTCCGTGCTCATCCTTTGGGAAGTGGGCAGGTACCCAGTCCAGAATAACACTGATCCCGTTCTGGTGGCACTTATCCACAAAGTACATAAAGTCCTTGGGTGTGCCGTATCTCGATGTGGCGGCGAAATAGCCTGTTACCTGATAACCCCAGGAGCCGTCAAAGGGATATTCCGAAAGGGGCATAAGCTCGATGTGTGTGTAGCCCATATCCTTGACATAGGGGATAAGCTCATCGGCTAAATCCTTATAGGAATAGGGTGCCTCCTCACCGTAAATTTTCCAGGAGCCTGCGTGAACCTCGTAAATATTCATAGGGGACTCATAAACATTTGTCTGCTCCTTTTGCTGCAGCCATTTACTGTCTCCCCATTTATAGCCCGAAAGCTCGTAGATTTTTGAGGCTGTACCCGGTCTCGTCTCACTGTGGAAGGCGTAGGGATCACTCTTTGCCGTTTTTTTGCCGTCCTGTGCAGTGACTGAAAATTTGTATTTGTCGAATTCCTTTACATCCGCGATGTAACATTCCCACATGCCGGCATCGTTGATTTTTTCCATAGGATTACTGTTTTCATCCCAGGAATTGAAATCACCGATTACACTTACGGCTTTTGCGTGAGGTGCCCACACACGGAAGGACCAGAGGTTTTTCTCATCAGGCACCATATGAGCTCCCATGTATTCATAGGACTTCATATTATTACCCTGATGGAAAAGATAAAGAGCAACATCATCGCCGCGCTTTACTTTTTCAGCCATTCTTTCACCCTCTTTTTCATTCATATTCGTGATTTTTAAAGGGGAAAAGGCATACCTCTCCACCTTTATAATTCTACAAATATCATAATAACACTCCAAAAAATAAATTTCAATAGCTTTTGTTATTTTGTTACAAACTGATTAAAAACAATCCACATTATTTGTGTAGTTTGTTAGAAAAGTTCACTGTAATTAAAACGGAAAACGAATAAATCAGCCTTTCTGACAGCAGAGGTCAAGCATAACACAGTCAGTATGCGAAAAAGGAAGAAAAAAGCTGATACCTCCAAGGTTATCTGGCACAGCGACAGCAGATACATCTTCTTAAGGTAGGTAATGCCGTTGAGGATGATATTGTCGCTGCACGGTGCCGTTACAGGGTAACGAGCCAGAAATATAAACGCTTTTCCGAGGCTATGGATCTTCCTGAACAGAGACAGAGAGTTACTGTTGACGGACTGGGGAATATAGGGCAGGGTAAGTGGAAAATAACAGCAAAACAAACGGGCGGAAAGTTTGTTGTTGGAAGTTTAGAGTGGAACGAAAACCGAATAGAAAAAGCAACAAAAACATATGATGCTATAAGAGAAGCGGATGATGTTGATATAGTGGCAAAAAATTCGGGTATGACCTTTCAAGAAATACAAACTATAAAAAAACATATATTTTATGATACACATATTAAGTATGATGGGAAAATCGAACGGCTTGATGCTGATTTTGATATGGCTGTTGCTTGGAAGAGATTAGTTGCTGGAAATCCAAAAAAGAGAGATATTTTACTTTTAAAGCACGAACTACTTGAAAGTCAAATAGAAAAAGAGTATAATATGACTATAGCTGATGCACATGCTAAAGCAAAAGAGGTTTATCCATGGGATGAAATCCTTTTTGAAGAATTAGGAGAGGGCGGTGAGCCGGATGATTTATTGTAATTTAAAGCAAAAAGACAAAAATTCTGCTGTATATTTTTTTGGAACTGAAATAGAAGATATTACGGGAGAAGTAGAATTCTATACCGACTTTTCTCAACCGAAAATATTGAAACAGCCTCTTAAAAATGAAGTGAAGGCTAATATCTTCAATAAGATTTTGATAAAATATAAAAAAGATTTTGTTAAAGGTATTTTTAATCAAAAAATATCATATGAAACATAAAAGCACTTCCGAATGACAACTCGAAAGTGCTTTTCTTATACCCAAAACTCCATAACTGTTGATTTAAGCACCTTAACGGGTGCTTTTTTCATATTCAAAATTACCCCGTCAGAGGTTATCTGGCAGTAGCTTTAACCGACCGCAGACAAAGCGGTTAAAAATTAATGTGGAAAGGAAAGAAAGCTATGAAAAACATTTACACACTCCTCGAGAATATAGGTGTCTCTATTCCCGAGGACAAAAAAGCGGCGGGATGAGTCATCCCGCCTGCAGTGAGCTATTCTTTGTTTTACAGACACAGCAAGCCGTGTCCCTGCCAAAATCAATTATTACATAAGCTTAAGGTATTAAGTTATTTGTCATCTTGAGCGGAGCGAAAGATCTTTCACCTTCGTTCGAGATGACACTTCCAAGGAAGTGCACCCTGAGTCAGTGACATTACCTGAAAGGAGAGCTGTCACGAAGTGACTGAGAGGTCTTACGGCAGAATAAATCCGCACTTTTTCATAGCCTTGGAAAGTGTTCTGCCGGCCACTCTGTTTGCGCTTTCTGCGCCCTTGGCGGCAAGCTCCTTAAGATAAGCCTGGTCCTTCATCAGCATTTCATAGCGTTCTCTTACGGGACGAAGCTCCTCGACCACTGCCTCACCGACAGCCTTTTTAAAGTCGCCGTAGCCCTTACCCTCAAACTCCTTCTGAATCTGATCGTAGCTGAGGTCGGTACAGGCTGAGTAAATACTCATAAGGTTATTTACGCCGTCCTTGCCCTCACCATAGTAGACACCGCCCTCAGAGTCGGTAACAGCGCTTCTGATTTTCTTCATAATGGTTTCGGGTGCATCGAAAACAGAAACATAGGATTTGGGATTGGGATCGGACTTACTCATTTTTTTGGTGGGGTCCTGTAATGACATAACACGGGCAGAGCCGGTCTTGGAAATATAGGGATCGGGAATAGTGAAGGTTTTGCCGTAAATACCGTTAAAACGGTTGGCAATATCTCTTGCGATTTCCAGATGCTGCTTCTGATCTGCGCCTACGGGTACGAGATCAGCCTGATAAAGAAGAATATCAGCCGCCATAAGCACGGGGTAAGAGAAAAGACCTACATTGACATTGTCGGCATGGGAAAGGGATTTATCCTTGAACTGTGTCATTCTTGACATCTCGCCGAACTGTGTGTAGCAGTTAAGAATCCAGGCCAGCTGTGAATGAGCGGGAACATGGCTCTGAATGAAAATGATATTCTTTTCCGGGTCAAGACCGATGGCGAGCAGAAGTGCAAAAACCTCCATAATCTGCTTGCGGAGCTTGGCGGGATCCTGTCTTACGGTGATAGCGTGTAAGTCTGCCACAGCAAATGCGCTGTCAAATTCATCGGAGAGAAGCTTCCAGTTTTTGAGTGCGCCGAGGTAATTTCCGAGAGTGGGAATACCTGAGGGCTGGATGCAGGAAAGGATCTTCTTTCTCTTTTCGGGTGCTTCTGTCTGAGGAGTAATAATTTTATCTTCCATAGTATATCGTCCTTTCTGAATATATAACTGTATAAAAAAACACCTGCTCCAAAAGGAACAGGTATACTGATTGCCACCTTATGGTTGTCACGCACATTCATACGCTCTCCGCATAACGGTCGGAGTTTCCGTTGACGCCTACTTTATAAATTTCGGGCCACCCTCCCGAGTCCATTCACAAAAAATTTCACTGCCGCTTTCCACCGCATACGGCTCTCTGTAAGCTTCCTTTTCCGCTACTACTCTCGGTCATCGGTTTATATAATATTTAATTGGCTTTCATTATATTATAAAGCTACTTCTTTGTCAAGATATATTTACTGCCGTAAAAAAACAGCGCATAAGCGCCCCAACATATCCATCATATCAAATCTTAAATGTAAAGTCAACACTTTTTGTGCATTTTTCATAGTTTCTGCGGAATATACGAAAAACTAAAGTTAACTTTGTACAGTTTTGATATTGCAATCGGCAAAAATATATGTTATATTATAGTCACAGAAAGGGAAAGGTGATACCAATGTACAGGTAAATCCAAAAGAACTCTTTAAAACAGAAGATAAGAAATAAAAACAAAAAAATAATTTAAAAGTAAAAAATAATCTTCTGAAAAGTAAAGAGTCCGAAAGCTTCTTCATAAGAAACATCAGGCATTGAAGATATAGATTAAAAAGAAAGAATGAAAAAAAACAGAAGATGCCCGATGAATCCCGAAATGGAGAAAATCCATTCTGTAGAAAGAGAGGATAACAAAAGATGTTAGATAACAAGAGTTCACAGAAATAACCCCCCGAACCAATAAAGATGTGTAAAGAAACATCGGTTCCGGGGGTTATTTCATTTTATTTAATGACTACTGAATGATTAAAAGTGAAGAATGAATAATTGGTCGCGGGACTTGCCTCGCCTGAAAGGAGAGGCGGCAGCCGAAAGGCTGACGGAGAGGTTGCCGTGATTTTTTCTTTTAAAAGTATAAGGCGGGATGAATTGTCCCGCCTTATTTTATCCGAATACTATTCTTTGCTTTTCTGTATCCACCGTAGCATTAACCCCAAGGGGTATTATACATCTGGGTAATGCATGACCGATATTGATATTACATACTATAGGTAAATCCTTATTGTTTACTACATCTGTCAGTGCCTTTTTATATTCCTCATAATATGCTTCATCGGCGGGCTTGCCGACAAGAACACCGTTTACTGCATCGAAAATCCCTCTGTCCTTCAGTGCTTTTAAAGCACGGCGATAGGTTTCGGGCTCGGTTTTCATTTCGCTCGATTCTATTAGTAAAATCTTGCCTTCCCATTCCTTTAATTCGGGCAGAATACCGTACCTTTCACAGAGCGAGGCAGACTCCTCATACCATTCGCCCTCATACATATCAAACAGAGTTTCTATACATCCGCCTAAAATCCTTCCGCTGAAAACATTTTTACCCTGCAGAAGCTCAAAGCCCTTGCTGTCTTTATGTAAAGTAAGCTTTACTCCCTTCTGGCTTTCACTGAAATCAGTTCTGCTTTCATACCACACATCAGAGGGTGTAATTTCCTTGATTGTTCCCGTAGAGATAAGCTCCTCGAAATATTTTTTCGTATATGGAAGCATTTCATTTTCGAGTTCGCATATATCAGCTAAAAAGGATTGGCCGTAAAAGGTATTAAGTCCGACCTTGTTTAACATAAAGTGATTAGTTGTAGTATCTGAAAAGCCTAAAAAGATTTTCTTTTTCACTGCCTTTTTCAGCTCATCATCTGAGAAAAGATAGGGCAATAATCTGAAGGTATCGTCACCGCCGATGGCACATAAAATCATATCTACCTCATCATCGGTAAAGGCCTGCAGTAAATCTTCGGCTCTTTTTTCAGGGTGTGCCTTAAGATAACCGTGGCCTTTAAGAGCATTATCCGTAAACTTAACCTTAAGACCGTATTTTTCCAGACGGCTTACACCAAGCTCAAGCTCATGCTTTGCAAAAGCTTCTCCCACTGTTCCGTGAGAGAGACTCACTATAGCTACTGTTTTAACCATATTATCACCCCTGTGTTAATCATTCCTCATTAATCGCCTCGACAAAGAATTTAGCGAGATTCTGCCATTCGCTTATAATGTCAGGCGCCTCGTGACTGAAACGGATTACCTTTTTATCTCCCGTAAGCAATACATAATCACTGTCTGCACAGGTGGCTATTACCACTCCGTCAGGCTTCGCTTCAAGTAATTCTTCCTTTTCTAAGTCTTCAAAAAACGCCTCTGTCGCTTTCAATGAATCGGCATAGGATAAAAAAGAATATTCATCGGAAAGCAAACCGCCGTCACAGACCAGATAATATGGCAGTATGCTGCAATATAACGGATCTGTTATTGCTTCGGCAATTTTTTTAGTGAGTCTTTTGTTAAAATCCTCTTTTCGTTCGGTTTTTGTTTTTCTTAAAAATTTAAGAGCTTCTTTTTCTTTTACGGTGTATTCCGGTCTGCCTTTTGATTTCAGCTTTTCATATTCTTTAAGGGCCTTCTCCATATACTCTTTTAATGGTATCGGCGCCTCTTCTGTTTTATCGAGGTCATAGCCCTCGGGACATTTATCCACGACACAAGCAGGAGTAAGATCTGACCACGAAAGTGCTTTTTCATTTATAAGCATTTCAGCGACATCCTTATGAATTAAAACCGTATATCTTCCGCAGAAATCATAAGTATCAGAGCAGTAAACATAAGCTATACCACCCGAGGGCATATCCTCTTTGAGATAACAGTCCTGAAGATGAATATGGTCTAAATCATAAAAAATCGAAGCTATCTTCGGTAAATATCCACCGAGAGACTGCATTCTTGCCTTTTGCTTTTTTTCTATATATCTGTCATAAGCAATACGGGGAATTCTTTTGTGCGGAAAGAGGTAAAAATACTGCTCAGCTTCATATCTGCCCTTATCCTGCACCCAGCAGAAATCAACATCAGTAATTCCGTTTTCAATGCAGGCTTTTCTGAAACGGTCAGGTACGCAGA
>JAFSDF010000258.1 GCA_017436375.1 Clostridia bacterium
AGCAGAGAAATGGAATCGGCCACACAGAGTTATCACGCCCTTCGGCGTATAAAAAAACGACAGGGTGAAATATACTCCTGAGCTGAAAAATGACTACGAAGATGCTGTTTTAGCTATCCGCTACAGAACAAGTGATATTTTCTACGAGCAGGGCAAGCAGGTAGGTGTCCACTACATAAACAGCGAAAATACGGCTACCTTTACTCTGAACGGAGTAAGGACTATAGCCTTCCCTCCCTGTGACGATCCCGAGCTTATCTTCGTCCCTCTCGGGAAACTGTGCAGGGGTGAAACGGAGCTTTCTTTCCTTTCCGAGGGCACGGGGGCAGTGGAATTTGACTTTTTGGCTGTTACTGAGGCGGCAGATAAAGACAGCATCCGCGTCACTCTGGAAAGAGTGGACTTCGTACCCGAAATTAAGAATGTAAAGCAAGAAAAGGGCTGGCTTACCACCCTTAAATACAAGAAAATCGAGGGTGAATATCTTCTCCGTGTCTTCAACGACAATACCCGCTTCAGAGAAATCGGAACAGGCGCTCTGGAGGACTGTATGACTGCAAGACTTTCCAATGCAGACGAAACCTTCGATGATGTTACGGAGAGCTTTACGGGTGCCTTCAGCCGAAAGCTCAGTGATAACGGCTTTTTTCACAATGCCATCAGTCACACTATTTTCGTCGAGCCTCACTCAAAGGCGGTACAGTATGCGATAATCTCAAAGGGCAAAGCGGAATACAGCGCCGAGGAAGAATATGAAAAGCTCTACACGGAAATGAAAAAGACCGCTATTGACATAAAACTGAACAGCGAAGGCGAAAAATACAAGCTGAGCAATCAGATTTTAGCCGCTACGGTTATGACAAATGCAGTTTATCCCATTTATAAGCACGGTGAATATATCATCCACCACACCCCCGGTAAGCGCTGGGACTGCCTCTACACCTGGGATTCAGGCTTCATCGGTCTCGGTATGAACGAAATCGCACCTAAGTTTGCCGAATATATAATAGATACATACTTAAGCACAGAGGACAACCCGGATTATGCCTTCCTGCACCACGGCTCCCCTGTCCCCGTGCAGATTTATCAGCTCTACGAAATGCTGCAGAGCAGTAATGATAAGGAAAGATTTCTCTCCTACTATTCGAGAGCGAGACTATACTATCTTTTCCTCAGAGGCAGGATAAGAGGCTCTACCACAGGTAAATTCAAAAGCGGACTGCTCACCACCTACGACTATTTCTACTCCTCAAGCGGTATGGACGACTATCCCGCACAGATGGCTATGAAGGCAGACGAGCTCCGCGATAAGGCAGCGCCTGTTATCTCCACCTCACAGGTTATCCGATTCGGTAAAATACTCGCTATTATGGCTGACAGACTCGGAAAAACGGAGGATGAAAAGGAATATAAAAAGGACTGTGAGGACCTTACAGAAGCTCTGAACACTTACTCCTGGAACGATGAAAGCGGTTATTACAGCTATGTGCTCCACGATGAAAATTATGAGCCGACAGTAAAATACACCACGCCCGAGGGTGAAAACCTCAATAAAGGTCTCGACGGAATTTATCCTATTATAGCAGGTGTTTGTGACGAAAATCAGAAGAAAAAGATCATCGCACATCTGACAAATGATAAGGAAATGCACACCCCCTACGGCATCAGTGCCGTGGATATGAGCGCAAGCTACTATAAAATCAACGGCTACTGGAACGGAAATATATGGTTCCCCCACCAGTGGTTTATCTGGAAAAGCATGCTCGACTGCGGTGAAAGTGACTTCGCCTACGATATTGCCCATCTTGCACTTAACATCTGGAAAAGAGAGGTAGACGCAAGCTACTACACCTTTGAAATGGTAAACACCGTCACCGGCTGCGGCGGTTGGTTCCATAACTTCGGAGGTCTGTCCACTCCCATCAATATGTGGGCAAAGGCCTACTACTCTCCGGGAAAGGTCAATGTGGGCTTTGACACCTATCTTGATAAGGTCAGCTTTAATGCAGATAAGACAGAGGCGGAAATCGTATTTACATACTACGGCAGTAACGAAAAATTCACTATGCTGTGCGTTATGAATGAAAATCTCAGCTATATCTGCACTCTCGACGGCAAGGAAATCCCCTTAAAGCAGAATAAAGGTCAGCTCACAGTCGAGCTCAGCAGCGGATACAAGGAAAATCACAAAATAGTAATAAAAGCAAAATAAAACGAGGTGTAAAATATGTACGAAAGCATTAAGCCCCTGAAGCTGAATATTATCTCAGATATTCACTACTACTCAAAGGAGACAGGTGTTTCCGGCAAAGGCTTCGAAAAGGAATACGCTAAAACAGCCAACGATTTACTCAACTGCGAGGAAATTCTCACATCGCTTATGAATCAGTTGGCTGAGGACGAATGTGAAATAGTTCTGGTATCGGGCGATGTCACCACTATGGCGGAAAAGGAGGCTCACGAAGGTGTTATAAAGCTTTTCCGCTCTCTTAAAGAAAGAGGCAAAAGAGTTTATGTAATAACAGCCACCCACGACTACCACGACGGTGATGTAACGAGAAGGTATAACGGTGACGAAGCAGTTACCGTACCTTCGGTAAAAAGAGATGAGCTCTACGATATGTACCGTGAGTTCGGCCCCGACGAAGCTATTTCCGTTCACAGAGACAGTATGAGCTATGTGGTACAGCTCTGCGACGGCTACCGCCTTTTCGCCCTCAATGATGACAGAAACCATAAGGGTGCCAGCGGTTTTTCCGATGACTGCTTTGAGTGGATCACCGAGCAGATCAAGGACGCACAGGAGAACGGTCAGTTCATTATCCCTATGACACACCATCCGATGATCTCACCCTCTCCCTTCTACACCATTATCGGCGGCGGAAACATTATGGGTGAGGCTGAGAGAAGAATAGATGAATTCACTGAAATGGGACTGAACTATATGTTTACGGGACACACCCATATGCAGGATATCTCTTACAAGTACACGGAAAAGGGTAAGGTTTTCTACGACATCACCACTGCCGCCGCTGTCGCCTATCCTGCCACCTACCGTCAGGTTACCTTCCTACCCGCCGAGGGCAAGATAGATGTCAAGGCTGTAGATGTGGAATATGACATCAACGGCAGAAAGCTTAAAGACCATCTTGAAGATAAGTTTTTCGGTATGATAAGAAGAGTTATCGACGCGGCAGGAAAGGACATCCCGGAGCTTGCAAGACTTGCCACAGCCTTCAGTGTTAAGGAAAAGCTTATTTATAAAATCGGCTGGATTATAAAGCCCTTTGCTAAGATTTTGTCCAAGCTTAAAATAGGCACTGTGGCAAAGCTCGTAAGGAAAGAAAGCGGTCTTAAAAAGAGCGACTATGCTCACATCAAAGACCAAAAAGTGGTGGACTTTATCGTTTCTCTGGTAAGAAACCTCTACGGTGGCGACTCCCCATATTCGCCCGACACGGCAGAGTATAAAATCACCATGGGTATTCTCGCAGTAATCGACAGTATACTGAAGCTTTTCGGCATAAAGATAAGCAGTATTCTCAAGGGTGCAGAATCGGTGCAGAGCCTTGTTGAGCCGCTCCTCTATAATCCCGGTATATGCGACGAAAAGGCTGTGCTTAACCTTTACGATAATCTTCCCCCGAAAGAAGGACACAAGGTTAGCTTCGTAAAGAGTAATAAAGGACTCGGTGTGGTTATCGGTCTGGCTCTTACGGTTATAGTATTCCTGCCTGTTATACTCCTGCTTCTGCTTGGCGGATTTATAGTTAATCAGATTAAGTACGGGAAAATGATGAAATAAAAAAAGGAAAACAGCGGAGTAAAAATCCGCTGTTGACAAATCAAAGTATGTGGTATATAATATAGTCAAGAGGTAACCGTATAAAGCGGTTAGCCAAGTGTTATTGTTTATTTATTCAAAACAACCGTCACTTTGCCGAGTGGCGGTTGTTGCTTTTTATCCTTATGGTTACAGTTAAATTAAATATATGTAACGTAATGATAACAGGCATACACAGTACCTCCTTTCGGAAGTTGCGTACCAACCGCCTTAGTCGCCTCTTGACCGGAAATATTATATATCAATCGGCAGATTTTGTCAAATCAGAAGCTTTCAGCTAAAATCCACCATATCTCACCGAAGGCTGCAACGGTGAAAAGTAAATGCAGGATAAGATTTAAAATAGAATTCTTTTTAAAGAGCTCTCCCCTTTTCGCCCACATAATTATTTTTACAATGAAAGCAACTAAAGAGAAAATACCGAAAATATGCCAGGTGAAAAGGTCAATGTAAAAAGGTATCAGAATAAGCCGGTTGATGAAATCGGGCTTTGGTATTTCCCACCACAAAGGTATGGTGAGTAAATTTGAAAAGAAATAATATTCCGTTATCCACAGGCTTATTTTAGCGAATAATTCAAAGCGGTCCTTCTTCATATTTTTCACTCCTTATAGTCTGATTTCGTAGCCGTACTCCTTAAGAATCAGCCCGTCCTGATCCTTTACATAATAGCCCTCTGCCTTACGGTAGCCGTTCTTTTCGTAAAATGAAATAGCGGGAGTGTTATAATCCACCACTAAAAGACGAAGGTATTCTCCGCCTCTTTCTTTGGCTATTCTTTCAGCTTCCTTCAGCATATAAGTGCCGATACCTTTATTCAGGAAGTCGGGTGACACGCCGAAGCGGAAAAGGTAAATGCCTTTGGCATCAGGGCTTTCCCACACTATACCCCCCTCGTCCTCCTGAGGCTCACAGAGAGCGAAGGCAGAGATAATTCTGCTGTTCTCTTCGAGAACATAAAGGCTTTCTCTTTTAATATCCTCGGGAAAAGCGCAGTCGGGATAGATTTCGTCCCAGATGCAGATATTCTCGCTGTCAAGCTTTCGGGTAATGGATGCAAAAAGGCAATGAAGTTCAGGCAGGTCTTTTTCGGTAGCAAGTCGTAAGCTCATATTATATCCTCTTTATTTTCTTTACTGCTAAATTAATAAGTGAGCCGACGGCGATACCGACAGCGGAAATGACCAGATACCACAGAGCGTGTATAAGGGCGCTTCCGTTATAATGAAGCATAACTGTGGGAATGAAAACAACAGACGCCCCCACAGGGTAAAGGTATTTTACATTGTTTTCAGAGAAAGCACCCATAATCAGCGACAGAGCGAAGGTAGCGGCGATAATTACTACCACTACGCCCATAGCGTCTGTAGGGCCTCCGAAAAAGGGAAAAATATAAAACATAAAGAGCTGTATAAAACATATTATTAATTCTTTGATGTATTTCTTCACTTTTATCTCCTCCTTTAATTACAATATAGCATAAGGGAGTTAAAATGTAAATAAAAAGTTATTGTGTTCTGTAACATATCATTCTGAACGAAGTGAAAGATCTTTCGCCACGCTCAAGATTACAAATATTTAAACAGAGCAGATTGCTCCCTATGTCTTTACGGACGGCACGATGGCCGCCCCTACTGCGAAAACAACGAAAAAGCCATTGTATAGGCAGTTATAACCTATACAATGGCTTAAATCTTAACCTAATGATGCCAGACTTTCGTCAATCATTTTGATTTTTTCGGTGAGCTTTTCAGCATCTGCCTTCTGTCCGTCGATAACATTCTGAGGAGCCTTGGCGAGGAAGCCGGGGTTATTAAGCTTGCCGTTAATCTGTGCGAGCTTCTTTTCGGCTGCTTCCTTTTCCTTCATAAGACGCTTTCTTTCAGCCTCGAAGTCAACAAGGTCACCCATAGGAATATAAATCTTAGCGTCAGCAGTAACAATGCTTACACTGCCGTCGATAGAGAAGCTGTCGCCTACGGTAACATCGGAAGCGGAAGCGAGCTTCTGCATAAATACGGTGGCAGTTTCGAAGATGTCCTTTTTATCCGTAGCGATGTAAACATGAGCCTTTCTTGAGGGAGGTACATTCATTTCGGAGCGTCTGTTACGCACTGCTCTGATTGCATCCATAATGATGCCCATTTTTTCTTCATCATCGGTGAAGACTAAATCGTCGCTGAAGGTGGGCCAGGCAGAGAGCATAATTGTTTCGCCGTCATGGGGAAGTGTCTGCCAGATTTCTTCGGTGATGAAGGGCATAAAGGGATGAAGAAGCTTGAGAGTTTCGCTCATAACATAAACTAAAACTGCACGGGCTGTCTCTGCCTCTGCGCCGCCCTTCTGAAGTCTTATCTTGGCAAGCTCGATATACCAGTCGCAGAATAAATCCCAAATGAAATCGTAGAGCTTCTGTACTGCGATACCAAGCTCAAATTTATCAAGATTATCGGTAACCTCCTTGGCGAGGCTGTTAAACTGAGAAAGAATCCACTTATCCTCGAGAGCAAGGTCAGCAGGAATGTGAGGTGCCTTTTCCTCTTCGGTAAGGTTCATAAGGATAAAGCGGGCAGCATTCCATATTTTGTTTGCGAAGTTACGGGATGCTTCAACCTTTTTATCGGAATAACGCATATCGTTTCCGGGGCTGTTACCTGTGGCAAGAGTAAAGCGAAGAGCATCAGCTCCGTATTTGTCGATAACGAGAAGCGGGTCGATACCGTTGCCGAG
>JAFSDF010000025.1 GCA_017436375.1 Clostridia bacterium
GAAGGTGCCTCTGAGCTTGTTTACGAGTAAGGTGGCCAGAGCCTCGCCCTCTACGTCCTCAGCGATGATAACGAGCTTTTTGCCCATTTTGAGCACCTGCTCTAAAAGGGGAAGAACCTCCTGAATGTTGCTGATTTTTTTATCTGTGATAAGAAGGAAGGCATCGTCGATAACTGCCTCCATTTTGTCAAGGTCTGTAGCCATATAGGGTGAAACATAGCCTCTGTCAAACTGCATACCCTCTACTACTTCCTTGCAGGTTTCGGCTGTCTTTGATTCCTCGACAGTGATAACGCCGTCTGTGGAAACGATTTCCATAGCCTCAGCGATAAGCTGACCTACTGATTCGTCAGCAGAGGAAACGGTAGCGATTCTGGCGATGTCCTCAAAGGCGGTAACGGGGCTGGAGTTGGCCTTTACTGTTTCGATAGCCTTGGCAACAGCGTTTTTGATACCCTTTTTGACTACCATGGGGTTAGCACCTGCGGCTACATTTTTCATACCCTCTCTGACGAGAGCCTGTGCTAAAAGAGTAGCGGTGGTGGTACCGTCACCTGCCACATCGTTTGTTTTGGTAGCTACCTCCTTAACGAGCTGTGCGCCCATATTTTCGAAAGCGTCCTCTAATTCGATTTCCTTTGCGATGGTTACACCGTCATTTGTGATGAGGGGAGCACCGTATTTTTTGTCGATTACCACATTTCTGCCCTTGGGGCCGAGAGTGATTTTTACCGTATCGCTTAATTTGTCGATACCTGTCTGTAATGCTTTTCTGGCTTCCTCGCCATAGATAATCTGTTTAGCCATTTATAGTATACCTCCTTGAATTACTCAATAACAGCCAGAATTTCGCTCTGACGGACGATGGTGTATTCTTCGCCGTCAAGCTTAACCTCTGTGCCCGAATATTTGCCGGTGATAACCTTATCGCCGACCTTTACATACATTTCTGTTTCCTTGCCGTCCACGATTCCGCCGGGGCCTACTGCCACTACCTCGGAAAACTGAGGCTTTTCCTGTGAAGCAGATGTAAGGATGAAGCCGCTCTGGGTGGTTTCTTCTACTTCTGCGCTTTTAAGTACTACTCTGTCGAGAAGCGGTTTAATATTCATAATTCATTCCTCCTGAATTCTTTGATTTTTGTGTTTTAGCACTCTCGAGCTCCGAGTGCTAATTCTTATTTTAGGGCAGATTCTTCATAAAGTCAAGTCTTTTTATGAAAATAATGGTAAAAAGCAGGAATTTTTTTCATAGGATAGATAATTTTTCACCTTTAATACTATTATCGGTGATAATATTGTTAAAAAGAGCCCTTTCCTTATATATGCTCATAAGTCTGTGCTTTATGGCACTTTTACTCAAAATTATGGATATCAACAGGGAAAATTATTCATCGGTTACCCGAAATCAGTCTACGAAAACTCTCACGGTGGGGGAGAAGCGGGGGACGGTTTACGACAGAAATTACATCCCCGTAACTGACAGTAAAAAAAGGCTTATTGCCGCCGTAACACCCACAGTACGGTCGGCAGAATACCTTAAGGCTTATTTTACCCCGCAGGAGCTGACAGAGAGGATAAGCGACGGCTACCCCTTTCTGTGCAGAGTCAGTGAGGAGATAAATAACGACCATATCCGCACCTTTTCCGTACCGGAAAGATACGGGGAGGATATTCTCGCACCGCACATAGTCGGCTATCTTGACTCGGAGGGAAAAGGAGTGTCCGGTATCGAAAAGGCGTACAACCGCTACCTTACGGAAAACGGGGGCAGACTTACCGTATCCTTTCAGGTGGATGCAGTGGGCAGAGTGCTGGCCGGTATGGACAAGACGGTCAGGGACAGCAATTTTACCTCGAAGGCAGGGGTGGTCCTCACACTCGACAGCCGTATACAGAATATCGCAGAAAGTGCTCTGCGTGAGAGCAGAATCAAAAGCGGCGCAGTGCTGGTGATGCAGGCAGGAACAGGCGAGCTTTTAGCCGTGGCAAGTGCGCCCGCCTTCAGTCCCGACAGGGTAGGGGAAAGCCTTAAGGGGGAAAACTCACCCTTGGTGAATAAAGCCTTCTGCTCCTATTCAGTCGGCTCGGTTTTTAAAAGCATAGTGGCGGCTTTTGCTCTCGAGGAAGGAATATCTGCCGAGGAAGCCTACGAGTGTAAGGGAGAAATTACCGTGGGCGATACGGTTTTCCGATGCTTTAATGGGAAGGCACACGGGCAGACGGATATGGCGTCTGCTCTGGAAAATTCCTGTAATACCTATTTTATTAATCTTTCCCGTAAGCTCAGTGCAGAAAAGCTCCTTTCTCTATGCCGTAAGCTCGGCTTCGGTGAGAGTGACACCCTTGCACCGTCTATGGTCACCTCATCCGGTGTTCTGCCGACTGCGGAAGGCCTGAAGCTGAAGGGAAACTTCGCTAATTTTTCCTTTGGTCAGGGTGATTTTTCCGCCACACCTTTACAGCTCGCAAAGGCTTATCACGCCCTCGCTACCGGCACTGCGGTGACACCTGTACTGGTGAGAGGGCTGACGAACTATGAGGGACTGATGACACTGACGGGTAAAACGAAAAAGGAGAAAATTTTTTCTGACAGCACCGTACAGCAGATGAAAAAGATGCTGGCAGGGGTGGTAAGCAGTGGTCTTGCCGATAAGGCAAAAAGCGAGCTCCTCTCTCTTTCGGGAAAAACAGGTACCGCTCAGAGCGGAATTTATGAGGATGGTAAAGAGGTCTGCCGCACCTGGTTCACGGGCTTTTTTCCTTCGGGCAATCCGAGCTATATCGTGGTAGTTCTGGACGAGAACGGTGAGGGCGGTAATGTGGACTGCGCTCCGGTTTTCAGAAAGGTATGTGAGGGGATAGTGGGTAGATAAATCTGCTCTTGACAAAGCTGCTCATTTAGTGTTAAACTAAAGAGGAATATTTGAAGTAAGTCTTTATCTGTTCCGATAGGTAAAGGCTTTTTTATGTCTGGAGGAAGAAATATGAAAAAGGATGTAGTTATTATCGGAGCAGGTCCCGCAGGTATTTTTACCGCTCTGGAAATGATTAAAAAAGGCTCTGATAAAAGTATTTTAATCGTGGAAAAGGGACAGCCTGTGGAAAAAAGACACTGCCCTAAGGATAAGACCAAGCAGTGTGTTAACTGTAAGCCTTACTGTCACATCACCACGGGCTTTTCGGGTGCAGGTGCCTTTTCTGACGGTAAGCTTTCACTCTGCTACGAGGTAGGCGGTGACCTTCCCACACTTATCGGTGAGAATGTGGCACAGGAAACCATCAACTATACCGACGGAATATATCTCGAATTCGGTGCCGATACACATATCGAGGGCATCAGCAATTCGCAGGAGGTAAAGGAAATCCGTATGAGGGCAATTCAGGCGGGCTTAAAGCTCGTTGACTGCCCCATAAGGCACATGGGTACGGAAAAGGCGCAGAGCATTTACTACGCTATCGAGCAATATCTGCTCAATAACGGTGTGGAGATTATCTTTGGCTATGAGTGCTACGATATTATACTCGAGGACGGAGCCTGTAAGGGTGTACACCTGAAAAACAGCAAGGGTGAGCAGATGACCATTGAGGCTGACAGCACGGTCATTGCCACAGGCAGACGAGGTGCAGAGTGGCTGGAAAAAATCTGTGCCGAATATGACATCGCCCATCAGCCGGGTACCGTAGACATCGGTGTCAGAGTAGAGGTCAGAAACGAAATCATCGAAAAGGTCAACGAGGTTCTCTACGAATCAAAGCTTATCGGTTATCCCGGTCCCTTTAAAAATAAGGTAAGAACCTTCTGTCAGAATCCCGGCGGCTTTGTAAGTCAGGAAAACTATGATAATGATCTTGCCGTGGTAAACGGACACAGCTATAAGGATTTAAAGAGTAATAACACCAACCTCGCCATACTCGTTTCACATAATTTCAGCTATCCCTTCAATCAGCCCATCGAGTACGCCAGAAAGGTGGGCGAGCTGACGAATATGCTGGGTGCGGGACATATTATGGTTCAGCGCTTCGGTGACATCCTCGACGGCAAGAGAACATGGGAAAAGGAGCTTTCACAGTCAAATGTAAAGCCGACTCTTCCCGATGCCGTGGCAGGCGACATTACTGCCGCTATGCCCTACAGAGCGATGATGAACATAATTAATTTTATCAAGGCTATGGACCATGTGGTTCCCGGCTTTGCTTCTACGGAAACACTCCTTTATTCACCTGAGCTTAAGTTCTACTCAAACAGGGTTAAGATGGATAAGGATTTCAATACCAATGTAAAGGGACTGCACTGTCTCGGTGACTCATCGGGCTGGACCAGAGGCCTTATGATGGCTTCGGTTATGGGCGTGCTGATGGGCAGGAAGTTGGTCTAACAAAGGGGACGGTAGAAAACCTTTATTTTATATATAATGTAATATTTACCCTTGACACATTTGCAAATATTTTATATAATATTAAACTGACAGTTTATGTAACATAATACATTTAGAAAATTTTACTTAACGAAAGGAAGATATACAATGGCACAGGATATTTTGCTTACCTCCCAGGGCCTCAAGGAGTTAGAGGCTGAATTAGAAGACCTCAAGGTACGGGGCAGACAGGAAATCAAGGAAAAAATTCAGGTTGCTCTTTCCTTCGGTGACTTATCGGAAAACGCAGAATACGACGAAGCAAGAAATGACCAGGGTAAGCTCGAAGCACGAATTCTCGAAATCGAGGATATTCTCTCCAGAGCTAAGCTTATCGACGAATCAGCTCTCAGTACCGATGTTATCCAGATGGGCTCCAAGGTAGAAATCAAGGATGTAGAATACGGCGATGTATATAAGTATCAGATTATCTCCTCCACCTCCACCTCAAAGGATAAGGTAGACGACTACATCACCAGTGACGAATCACCTGTAGCCAAGGCACTTTTAGGCCATAAGGCAGGCGACATCGTAGAGGTTGAATCTCCCGTAGGTATTATCAAGTACGAAGTTATCGAAATTTTAAGATAATTCTTTCTGAAAGGAAAAAGCGTATGTCAGAAGAAAAGAATGTAAAGGTGCCTCAGCAGGAGGTACAGCAGGATGTCAATGAATTGAGAAAGGTAAGGGTTGACAAGCTCGAGGCCTTGCAGGCAGAGGGCAAGGATCCCTTCGTAATCACTAAGTATGACCAGACACATCACAGTGCTGTTATCAAGGAAGGCTTTGACGAGCTCGAGGGCAAGACAGTCCGTGTAGCCGGCAGAATGATGTCAAAGCGCATTATGGGTAAGGCCTCCTTCTGTAATATACAGGACCTTAAGGGTAATATCCAGTCCTATGTAGCCCGTGACAGTCTCGGCGAAGAGGAATACAAGGCTTTCAAAAAGCTGGACATCGGTGACATCATCGGTATCGAGGGCTCTGTCTTTAAAACAAAAACAGGCGAAATTTCCATTCACGCAGAGAAGGTAGTTCTTCTCACCAAATCACTTCTTCCCCTTCCCGAAAAGTTCCACGGTCTGACAAACACAGACACCAGATACCGTCAGCGTTATGTTGACCTTATTATGAATGCAGAGTCAAAGCAGACTCTGGTAAACCGCTCGAGAATTATCAGAGAGGTAAGAAATTATCTTGACTCACAGGGCTTCCTCGAGGTAGAGACACCTATGCTCGTTTCCAATGCGGGCGGTGCTGCCGCAAGGCCCTTTGAAACTCACTTCAATGCTCTGAGTGAGGATTTCAAGCTCCGTATTTCTCTCGAGCTCTATCTTAAGAGACTTATCGTAGGCGGTCTCGAAAGAGTTTATGAAATCGGCAGAGTTTTCCGTAACGAGGGACTTGATACCAGACATAATCCCGAATTTACTCTTATGGAGCTTTATCAGGCATACACCGACTATCACGGTATGATGGACCTTACGGAAAATCTTTACCGTCATGTGGCACAGGCTGTTCTCGGCACGACCAAGATCGTTTATAACGGTGTTGAGATGGATCTCGGCAAGCCCTTTGAAAGAATCACTATGGTGGATGCAGTTAAGAAGTACACGGGCATCGACTTCTCCGAAATCAAAACAGACGAGGAAGCCAAGGCTCTGGCTAAGGAAAAGGGTATCGAGTTTGAGGCAAGACATAAGAAGGGCGATATTCTCAATCTCTTCTTTGAGGAATTCGTTGAGCATCACCTTATTCAGCCCACCTTCCTTATGGACCATCCTGTAGAGATTTCTCCCCTTACTAAGAGAAAGCCCGAAAATCCCGACTATGTAGAGCGCTTTGAGTTCTTTATGAACGGCTGGGAAATGGCCAATGCCTACTCTGAGCTCAACGATCCCATAGACCAGAGAGAGAGATTCAAGGCTCAGGAAGAGCTTCTCAGACAGGGCGATGAGGAAGCAAACACCACTGACGAGGACTTCCTCTGTGCTCTCGAATACGGTATGGCGCCCACAGGCGGTATCGGCTTCGGCATCGACAGAATGGTAATGCTTCTCACCGACAGCGCAGCTATCAGAGATGTACTGCTGTTCCCCACAATGAAGAGCTTAGACAAATAAAACTCTCAATAACCCCTATTTTACTGGGGTTTTGAGGGGTGTAAAATACAAAAAACTTACTACTTACTACAAACTTACTACAAGCGATGCAAAAAATGTGCAGAGATTTCAGTTCTTTAAATTTTTGTAGTAAGCTTACAGCAAAAAAAGTTAAGACTGCTATCAGAGAAAAATTCTGAAAGCAGTCTCTTTTTTTGCCTTAAATCGGCACATTGGATTAACCTTTTGTTATGTGGTAAAATGAGATAGTTCTCTACGAAATGATATACAGATAATCCTTCATACAGGCAGCTGTTATGCCGCCAACCTATAGGGCAGTATTTGTTTCTCGAACAAAATTCCCCGTATTTTTGCCAAAAGCCTCGCAAGGCGACAGCCTTGCTGCATTTTGTGGCTTCAATACAAGAAATTTTCAGTTCTTACGAAACTGCGAAGCACTTTAAAATGCGAAATCAGTATGCAGTAAAAGGAATAAATCACCGATAATGCTGACGCATATCGGTGATTTTTAACGCATTATTGTGTGCTGAGTTCACATTTTAAAGAAATACTTCCTTATAGGGTGGCGGCATAACTGCTGCCTGTTTTTTCTCTTGATAAAATGGCGGTTTTAATATATAATGGCATTATTACAACAAAGAAAGAAGGGATGCCTGTGCCGCAGAACAATAAAATCAAACGCTTTCCTGCTGTCCTTTCAGGCCTGCTTTTTCTGTCTGCCGCTGTTTTGAAGGTGCTTATCCCTTATGAAAGTCCGCTTCAGTCTGTTGCTTTTGTTTACAGTAATATAGTTTTTTTCGGAATAATTTTTTCCTGGGGAATATATGTGCAAAGAAGTATTCTTTCGGCTAAAATACGCCGCCTGATGCTCAGTGTAGTTTTCTTTATGCTTATGTATATACTCGTAGGCTCTGCCAAGCACGGTGTGTTTCTTGACGGAGATTTTGCAGGCAGGTTTTTATGGTATCTTTATTATGTGCCGCAGATTTTTGCCACCTTCCTTGCTTTTATAATCGCCTTCAGGGTAGGTAAAAAAGAGGAGTACAGACTGCCAAAGGTGTTTAATTATCTTTTTGCAGTCGGTGTTATTATCGTAATCGGCTATCTTACAAATGATATACATCAGCTCGCCTTCAGCTTCAACGTTGATTTTGTAGCATGGGATCAGCAGTACAGTTGGGGACCTCTTTTCTATATTTCTACGGTATGGATATACTTTTTCCTTATTGCGGGCGTTATTATGCTTTCCGTAAAATGCAGAGCCGTAAACAAGAAAAAAGCCTGGCTCCCGATTTTCTGGCTTGCTTTAGGCTCATTATACATAATTAGTGACTATATACTCGGCTTGTGGAGTGTAGCTCCCTTTAATCTGCCTGAAACTCACTGCTTTATTGTCATAGCCATGCTCGAAAGCAGTATCCGTATAGGCATTATGCCCTCAAACAGTGCCTACGGTCAGATCGTTTCTAAGTCAAGTGCGGCCTTTCAGATTGCAGACTCTGACAATAATGTAATTTACCGTTCAGATAATGCCGTAAGCCTTTCAGACGGTCAGATGGAGGAAGCAAAGGAAGGTAATGTCATGATTGACAAAAATACCCTTCTTCTTTCTGACAGAATAAAGGGCGGTTATGTATTCTGGACAGAGGATATGACAGCCGTAAATGAAATGAATGAAAAGCTTTCTCAGATAGGTGAAAGCCTTTCGGAGGAGGGCGACCTTATCCGTGCCGAAAATGAGCTTCGTGAGCAGAGAGCCAAAATAGCCGAGCAGACCAGACTTTACGATTCTATTTCACTGCTGGTTAAGCCTCAGCTTGAAAAGATTTCCCGTCTTATTGCCTCTGACGGCGATTTCAGAAAAAATATGGCTCATATCTGCATACTAAACTGCTATGTGAAAAGAAGGTCAAACCTTGCACTCTTAAAGGACAGAAGGCCTGCATTCAGCTCCGAGGAGCTTTATCTGAGCCTTAAGGAATCCTCGGAATATATAAAGCTTTACGGCGGTGTTTCCGATGTTTACACCGACGAAAGTGCGGTTATGCCTTCGGATATACTTCTTCTCTGCTTTGATTTGTGGCAGAGTGTGCTTGAGGATATCCTTCCTGAGCTTTATGCCGTTACGGCAGAAATAAGCTTCCCGAAAGATAATTTCACCTTCAGAATAACGGCAGATACGGAAAAAGAGCTGCCGTCCCTGCCTAGGTTTTACAGTGAGGCTGAAAGACTTGGCGGAAGACTCAGTCTTATCAGTGAGGATGAAACTGTTTTTATCACTCTCAGCTTCGGAAAGGGTGGTGGAAATATATGATGAGCTTTTTCAGCTTACCCGAATATCTGCAGTATACTGTAGTTTTCTTCTGCCTTGTCACTTTGGTTATCAATATATACTGTGTTGTGTCCTGTGTTATTTTTGAGGCACAGAAACGAAAACTCAATCTGAATCTTTTACTTACGGCGTTTACTTCTGTGCTGTTTTACCTGTTTGCATCGGTTAATTTTGTTTACCGTAAAAGCATAAATGGACATAGCCTTTTGCTTGGCCTTTTCTCAGAA